>MNYV01000132.1 GCA_001873285.1 Nitrospirae bacterium CG2_30_53_67 | reverse complement strand
ACTATAGCAGTTTCTGCTATAGAAAGGGAGGTGTCTCTTTTTCCCTGAAATAATTTTACTTGAAATATACGATAGAGCCCTTTATATGATTATCAAGGATTCCAGGGTTCAAGGGGTCAAGTGAAATACTGATACCGGTAAACCGAGTACAAGAACGCAAGCAAAATTTCCAGAGAAAAACACTGGAACCCTTGAACCCTATGACCCTCGGCCCCTTATGTTTTTAGCACTTCACTTGACCCCTGGAATCCTTGACCCCTTGACCCCTGATGTTTTCACCCACGCTTTTGGAGATGAACCTCATTTAATGATCTTTTACCGATTTGCATTTCCCATGGAATGGGGCTACAGTACCGGACGTCAATGGAAGGGAATGTTGAGCATGAATTACACCCATCTTTTTCAGCCTGGCAGGATCGGTTCCCTGAGTCTCAAGAACCGGATCCTCATGCCGCTTTATCCCACCAAGTACGCAACGGAGAGCCGGGTGAACGAACGGATGATCGCCTTTTACAAGGCGCGGGCCAAAGGCGGCGCGGCCCTGATCGTGCTCGACTGCCCGTGCCTCGACTACCCGGCAGCGTACAAAGGGAAAAATGAACTCCGCATGGATGAGCCTTCATTTGTTGAGGGGATCCGGAGCCTTCTCAAAGAGATCCGGCCATACGGTACCCGAGCCTTCATGCACCTGAGCTACCCGCACGAACAGGTTTTTAATGATAAGGTCTCGGGCGCCGAACCCAAGGGGAACCTATGGGTCCGGCCGTGCATCAACTTTGTGAATACGGAAGAGATATACGGGATCATGGATAGAATGGCGGAAGGTGCGGCAAAGGCCCGGGAGATCGGATACGACGGCGTGGATCTCCAGGCGAGCTACGGCGATTTTATTGCCCAACTCCTCTCTCCGCTCACCAACCAGAGAAACGACGAATTCGGAGGGACCCTTGAGAACCGAGCACGTTTTCTCACCGGTCTGATCAGAAAAATCAAGCAAAACGCCGGCTCCGATTTTCCGGTCATGGTTAAACTGGTCTGCAACGAGTTTACTGCAGGCGGACTGACCCTAAATGATGGCCGGCAGATCGCTCGTATGGCCGAGGCCTCAGGGGCCGATTTGATCGTGGCCAGCGGCGGCAACAAGAAGACAAAATATAAGACCATCCCGCCGCACTCCTCACCCCCTGCACCGCTTTTGGATTTGGCTGCGGGAATCAAGGAGGAAGTCCTGATTCCGGTCGCAGCCATCGGCAAGATCAACACGCCGGATCTGGCCGATCGGATCCTGATGGAGGGAAAAGCGGATTTTGTCGGCATGGTCCGGGCCCTGCTGGCCGATCCTTTCCTCCCTGAGAAGGCCCAGTCGGGAAACACGGAGGAGATCCGGTTCTGCATCTACTGTCTCGAAGACTGCGCCCAGGACGGGGTCCCGGGACTTGGACGGAGCTGCACCGTCAACCCCTTTGCCGGACAGGAGGCAGCCCTGGTCATGACCCCTCCGCCCATGAAAAAGAAGGTGGTCATCGTGGGGGGCGGTCCGGCAGGCATGCAGGCTGCGATCCTCTGTGCTGAAAGAGGGCACAGGGTTATCCTCTTTGAAAAAGAAAAGGAACTGGGCGGGCAGTTTCTCTATGCAGACCGTGCCCCGTTCAAAGAAGAGAATGCGAAACTCCTGAAATATCTCAATACCATGATCAGAAAATACAGGATAACGGTTCATCTGGAGACCCAGGCGGGGGTTGATGAGGTCCTCTCCGGATCGCCGGATGCCGTGATCCTGGCTACAGGATCGAGACCCAGGATCCCTGATATCCCAAAAATCAATTTCCCCTTTGTTTACGATTACCGGGAATATTACAAGGAAAACCCGTACGTGGGAAAACGCGTGGCCATCATCGGGGGCGGCGATATCGGTTGTGAGACCGCGGACAGGATCACCACCCCAGGCCGGGAGGTGACCGTGGTGGAAATGCAGGAGACCCTCCTTCCCGCCATGAAGGATATCCCGAGGGAGGACCTCCTGACCCGCCTCAAGGAAAAACAGGTCACCATCCTCACCGGATTTGAGGCCGTATGCGTGGAGTGCGGGCTCCTCCAGGTCCGGGACAAGGAAGGAAAGCTCTCTCCGGTCAGGGCCGATACCATCATCATCGCTGCCGGGGCCGTTTCAGATGCCCCTCTGCTCCATCCCCTTCGGGAGAAGATCCCGGATGTTTATGTCATCGGCGAGGCCGTGAGGCCAGGCAATGCCGGGAATGCCCTCAGGAGCGCGGCAAGCCTCGCTGTTAGATTATAATGCAGGATTTCCATCCCTCATATCGTGAATCCGGCGATAGGCGATGCAAAGCCCCTTGAGAGTCAAATTCATGTCCACCGCATCGAACTTAGGGTAGACATTCGCCATCAGGGCGGCATACCCCCCCGTGGCAATGATCCGTGGATGCCCCGTCATGGTTTGCTCGATTCTCTTCACCATCCCCTCGACAAGGCTTGCAAATCCGTAGAGAAGACCGGACTGAATGCTCTCTACCGTACTGCCCCCCACAGGGGACGGGGGAAGAACCAGATCCACGGACTGGAGTTTCGCCGCCTTCTCAAAGAGGGCCTTCATGGAGATCCCGATGCCGGGCGAGATGGCCCCGCCCACATATTCCCCTTTCTCATTGATCACATCGAAGGTGATGGCCGTTCCGAAATCCACGATGATCAATGGAGGAGAGTGTTCTTCAAGTGCGGCCACGGCATTGACCACCCGGTCGGCGCCTACGTCCCCGGGCCGCTGGTACCGGACCGGGAGCCCTGGAAGGTTTTCCGCCGTCACAAAGAGAGGCCTCAGATTGAAATAGGATTGCGCCATATCTCTCACGACGCCGTCCAATGAAGGAACCACGCTGGCCACAGCCATCCCGGTCAATCCCTGATCCCGGCCTATCTCCTTGCTGCAGAGGTCACGGATCAGGGTCCCGTACTCGTCGGCGGTTCCATCCGGAATGGTTCGAATCCTCCAGTCCCGGATCAGATCCGTTCCGGAAAAAAGTCCCAGCACCGTCTGGGTATTCCCGATATCCATGGCTAAAAGCATAGGATTTCTCCGAAGTGAAAAATTCTTACCTGCCCTTCTCCATTACGGTCACATCCCCGGAGACCACCTCTTCTATCGTGCCATCCTCCCTGCGTATCCTGAGGCGCCCCTGTTCGCCGATCTCCAGGGCCAATCCTTGTATCTCCCTTTGGGGCATGCCCACACGCACCTGACGGCCGATGGTCATGGACAATGCAGTCCAACGTTCCCGAAAGGGGATGAAACCGTGCTTGCAAAAAACGGCGTAATCTCTCTCCAGGCCTTGGAGAAACCTCCGGAACAGGGCCACCCGGCTGAACGTTCGGCCCGCCTCCAGGAACAGGGATGTGGCGGTCTCCTGCAAATCAGCGGGGATGTCGTCCCTGGTCATATTCACGTTGATGCCGGCCCCCAGGACCACGTAATTAACCTGATCCATGTCCGCTGACATCTCGGTCAGTATCCCGCCGGCTTTTTTCTCACCGATCCAGAGATCATTGGGCCATCGGATCCTCACGGGGAGTCCGGTCTCTTTGATCAATGATTCGCAGAGGGAAGCCGCCGACACCAGGGTGATCTGAGGGATCCAGGCGGGGGGGACGTCCGGTTTGAGTATCATTGAAAAATAGAGATTGCACTTGGGCGGGGAGACCCATGACCGGCCGAGCCTCCCCTTGCCTCGGCTCTGCGCATCCGCCACAATGAGGGTCCCCTCGGATGCGCCTTGCCTCGCCATGTCTCTGGCGATTGTCTGAGTGGATTCGGTGCGCTCCAGATAGTGAATCTTTCCGGTGAATGTTCCGGCCTTCAGTCCATACCGGATCTCTTCAGGAAGCAGGAGATCCGGAGCAGAGATAAACCGGTAGCCTGAAGAAGGCGAGGATGCGATCTCATAACCCATTTCCCGAAGCCGGTTCACCCGTTTCCAGACGGCGGTCCTGGATACCCCAAGGGCCCGGCTCAGGAGGGCGCCGGAGACCACCCTGCCGGCCTCCTTGCGCAGCAGGCTCAGCAAATTTTCCATTGCTTTTATCTCCTGATTCCCTTCAACTGTTCCTGCAAATTTGGTTCCTTTCCCATTTAGTGGGTAAAAAAGGGTTCGAGGGTTCCAGGGGTCAAGGGGTCAAGTGAAATACTGCAAGACAAGCAAAATCTCCAGAGAAAAACACTGGAACCCTTGACCCCTTGACCCCTCATGTTTTCACTCATTCTTTTTGAGAGGATCTGAATTTTATTTCCAGCGAGATATCCACGGCACGAACCGAATGGGTCAGCGCCCCCACCGAAATCCGATCCACGCCGGTCATGGCCGTTTCACGGACATTCTCCAGACGGATGTTTCCGGAGGCCTCGACCTCGGCCCTCTTTCGGATCAGTTCGACCGCGGCCTGCATCATCGGGATGTCCATGTTGTCGAGCATGATCACATCCGCCTGAACCTCGACGGCCTCCCGGGCCTCCTGGAGGTCGGTCACCTCCACCTCGACCGGTCGGATCCCGGGGAACCGTTCACGGACACGCATGACCGCGGCGGCAATCCCTCCGGCCACGGCGATGTGGTTGTCCTTGATGAGCACGGCGTCATAGAGGCCCATGCGATGGTTGGTCCCTCCCCCCATCCTGACGGCATATTTTTCCAGGAGCCGGAGTCCAGGAAGGGTCTTCCTTGTATCCATGATCTTAACCGGAAGACCCGAGATCTGCTTCACAAAGGCGGAGGTGATCGTGGCCACGCCGGAGAGGTGCTGCAAAAAATTCAGGGCCACACGCTCCGCCTTCAGGATCGCGGCCGCATCGCCGCTGATCCCGGCGATCTTTTCTCCTTTGCGCACCGGTTCGCCGTCGGAGAACCGTGAGACAAAAGTCAGGCTTGAATCTATATACAGGAAGACCTCCCTGGCCGCCTCGATCCCGGCGAGAACCAGATCCTCGCAGGATAGGATCTCGGCCGAGGCGGTCATCCCTTGATGCACGACCGCGTCCGTGGTCATATCCATCCGGCCCAGATCCTCTTCCACACTCTCTCGAATGAGCTTTTTGACCTTGGTATCCGTAAACATGATCGGCTGGTCTTTCATATATGACGGCATAGTAAAAAGTCCGTCTGCTGCGTTCCGCTTCATCCTTCGTCATTGCAGCGTACCTCTTAGTACGCCTCATTCCTCAGGACTCGCGCGCCTTGCATCCGAAGCTTTTTGCTATGCCGTCCATCCTTGGGACTTTTTACGAGTCCATCATATGTGTCTCAGTCAGGAAGTGAGGGCGGAAAGCCCCGCCTGGATTTTTTTCTCCTTGGCGTGGAGTTCCTCTCCCCTTTTCCGTTCCTTCTCCACGACCTCTGCAGGGGCTTTTTCCATGAAAGAATCGTTGGCCAGTTTTTTATTGACCGAAGAGAGCTCGTCCTGGACCTTTTTGAGGTTCTTCATCAGCCGGGCGCGCTCCTCATCCAGATCTATCACCCCTTTGAGCGGGACAAAAACCTCCATCCGGTCGCTCACCGACGTGGCGGAGGATGGCGGTCGTACCAGATCCTGCCCGATCTCTATGGTATCGCACCGGCTCATGAAAAGCAGATAGATCAGATGCCGGCGCAAAACCTCTCCAGCCTTCGAATCCCTCAACCGGATCAGGGCATGCAAACCCTTTCCCGGCGAAATATTCATCTCCCCGCGGACGTTTCGGATCAAGTTGATCGCCTCCATGATCATGGACATCTCATCCTCCGAGGCCTGATCATTCCGACCGGGGTCAAACTTCGGGTAGGAAGTGATCATGATACTCACGCCGTGCCGGGGAAGGTGCTGATAGATCTCCTCGGTGAGAAAAGGCATGAAGGGGTGAAGGAGCCGAAGGCTTTCATCCATGACCTTTTGAAGCATGTTTTGGGCCGTCAGTTTCTTTGCAGGGTCTTTCCCATACAACCGTTCCTTGATCAGCTCCAGGTACCAGTCGCACAGCTCATGCCAGAAGAACTGATACAGGGAGGACGCCGCTTCATTAAACTGGTATGCATTTAGGGCATCCAGGACTTCTTTGGCGGTCCGGTTGAGCCGACTCAGGATCCATCGGTCCGAGAGTTCGAGCGGAGCGGCTTCGGTCTTCTCGGGGATTTCCTTGAGATGCATCAGGGCAAACCGGGCGGCGTTCCAGATCTTGTTGGTGAAATTCCTGTACCCCTGGATCCGCTCCTCGGAGAGCCGGATATCCCGCCCCTGGGCGGCGAAGGCCGCAAGCGTGAAACGGAAGGCATCGGTCCCGTACTGGGCGATCATGGTCAGGGGATCGATCACGTTCCCCTTGGATTTGGACATCTTCTGCCCCTCTGCATCGCGGACCAGCGCATGGATATAGACCTCTCGGAATGGGACCTCTCCCATGAACTTCAGGCCCATCATCAGCATGCGGGCAACCCAGAAAAAGATGATATCGAACCCGGTAATCAGGACAGAGGTCGGATAATAATGTTCAAGCTCAGGGGTCCGGTCGGGCCAGCCGAGGGTGGAGAAGGGCCAGAGGGCCGAGGAGAACCAGGTATCCAGGACGTCGGTCTCCTGCTCGATTTTCCTGCTTCCGCAATGCGCGCACCGGTCCGGGTCCTCTCTGCTGACGGTGATCCCCGAACATTCCCCGCAGTACCACGCCGGGATCCGGTGCCCCCACCAGATCTGCCGTGAGATACACCAGTCCCGGATGTTGCGCATCCATTCGAAATATGTCTTCTCCCACCCCTGCGGGATGAACCGGGTCTTCCCCTGCTCCACCGCAAGGATGGCAGGCTCGGCCAGATCCTTCATCCGGACAAACCATTGCAGCGAAAGCATCGGCTCCACCACGGTCTTGCACCGATAGCAGCGCCCGATGGCGTGACGGTATTCCTCGATCTTTTCTATCAGCCCAAGGTCCGTAAGGTCCTTGAGCAGGCGGGCCCTGCATTCAGACCGGTCAAGACCGGCGTACGGCCCTGCCTCCTCATTCATCCTGGCATCCTTGTCCATGACGCTGATCTGTTCGAGTCCGTGGCGTCGTCCCACCTCGAAGTCGTTGGGATCATGCCCCGGAGTGATCTTGACCACGCCGGTCCCGAAGGCCCTGTCCACATACGGATCAGCGATGACCGGCAGTTCACGCCCGATCACAGGGAGGATGCCCTTTCTGCCGACATATTCCCTGTAGCGGTCGTCCTCCGGATTCACGGCCAGGGCCGTATCCCCCAGCAGGGTCTCGGGCCGTGTGGTGGCCACAACCAGGACCTCCTCAGAGCCGGCTATAGGATAGCGGATGTAATAAAGCTTCCCGGCCAGTTCTTCATGCTCCACCTCCAGGTCGGAGAGGGCCGTATGACACCGAGGGCACCAGTTGATGATATAGTTGTCCCGATAGATCAGCTTCTCTTCGTACAGACGGACAAAAACCTCCCGGACAGCACGGGAAAGCCCCTGGTCCATGGTAAACCGTTCCCGTTCCCAGTCACAGGAGGCGCCGAGCCGTTTGAGCTGATTGATGATCACCCCGCCGTACTCCTCGCGCCACTGCCAGACCCGGTCCACAAAGGCGTCCCTCCCCAGATCGTGGCGGGTCTTCCCTTCCCTCCCGAGATCGCGCTCCACCACGTTCTGCGTGGCGATCCCGGCATGATCGGTCCCCGGCATCCATAGGGTATTGTACCCCTGCATCCGCTTCCACCGGACCAGGATATCCTGAAGGGTATTGTTCAGGGCATGACCCATATGAAGGGAGCCGGTGATGTTGGGAGGCGGAATAACAATCGAGAAGAAGGGGCGTTTCGGATCCAAACCGCCGCGAAAAAAACCTTTCTCGACCCAAAAGTTGTACCATTTTTCCTCGGTGATCTTCGGATCATATACCTTATCCATTTCCTGAAGTATCCTGTGGTTTTTTTCCCCTGACACAGATCTTATCCTTATCTATCCATGCTATTTCAGATTCTTTTTCTTCAAAAGGTTTTTCAAATAAGTGACGGTACTATACCTGTATGACAAGATGGTGTCAAGGTTTACGAAAACCTGCCAAGGGCGTTGTCCGCTCACGGTCCGGCCGGTTCCGGCATGATGCGAAAAGTCAAAAAAAAATAACAAAAAAGCTTGACAAAGCCCTTGATTTTAGATAGAAGATGGCGAAAACATCTGAGGAGAGGCATAAACATGGATCGAGATCATCGCATTAAGGTCCTTGCTGAACATCTGATATGGGCCATCAACCAGGCCTATATTGATAATGACTTGATCCAGGAGGCGCTCAACCAGATCGAGGAAGAAGGATATAAGGTGGACATCCTCCTCGCCGCCTTCACTCGTTTTGACAGATCGGATACCACTGAAGAAGAAGCCTCCTCCGAACAGCCCGCACCCTCATTCCAGAATATCGAAGAGATCGAGGACGACGAGGACAAGGAAGCGGATGAAGATCCTCCTCTCTCCTCCGATATCAATGAATTCGACCGCACCTTCCTGAAGTTGATCAAGGTTGGATATTCCATCGAAGAACAAACTTAAGAACCCCCCTCACTGAAAAAGCGATCCCTCAGCCGGACTTCCGCATCGGTCCCCGAAACAGCCCGTTTCAGCCTCCGGCATGACTCGCATGCACCGCACATCTTTTCACCGCCGTGGTAACAGCTCCAGATCTCTTCAAAGGGAACATGGTATTTGAGCCCGGCCAGAACGACCTCTGTTTTATCCATCTCCGGCGTATAACTGATGACTCGAACCTGATTGAGGGTGGAATAGGCAAGGGATGCATTGACCGCATTTAGAAAGGCCTTTGAATTGTCGGGGAAGGTCTCCGCTTCCTCCCGGTTGAACCCCGTCACCATCAGAGAGGCGCCCAGGGATTCGGCAACGGCCGCGGCGATATTGATGAAAACCCCGTTCCGGTTTGCGACCCAGACGGAGCGGGCGGTCTCCTTGGTTCTTTCCGCGTCGGACAGATCCTCCCTGCTCAAGCGAGGAACCTCCCCTCTTCCCCGAATCAGAGAAGAAGAAGCGATCTCCTGCATCCAGGGAAGTGAAATCACGCGGTGCGGGAGGGAGAACTGTGCGCAAACCCTTTGGCAGGCCGTGATCTCTCGGGCGGATGAGCGCTGACCGTAATCAAAGGTCAGGCAGGAAAGGACCGTCCCTTTTTCACGGGCCATCACGAGATTCACCACCGAATCCAGGCCGCCGGAGAGGAGGATGATCTGAGAGGAAGCAGCCAACTCATGGCTCCGGAATATAGGTCGCGCAGGCATCGTCCGACTCCCAGACGGTCACCCGGGCAACCTGCACACGCTTACTGTCCAAATGTTCGGAGAGACGTTCAAAAATCCACCGGGCGATGACTTCGGAGGAGGGGTTTTCGGTTTGAAACATGGGAAGATCATTCAAATGAAGATGATCCAACTCATTCAGAATATCGTTAAGCGCATGCTTGATATCCTTGAAATCCATGCCCAGACCGATCTCATTTAAGTCCGCTGCCGTAACGGTCGCCTCTACCTTCCAGTTGTGGCCGTGCAGGTTCTCGCATTTGCCTTTATAGTTTCTCAACTGATGGGCGGCCGAGAACCGTCCGGTTACCGTCAGCTCGTACACATGAATCTCCTTTTGATTTTATCCCAGGACACTAAGTGGTCCTGTTCGTAAATATGGTGACGCACCGAGAGAGCCGTAGGGCGGTTTCATCAAGGCGCGCGACTGAGGCGTGCCCTCTGTGGTACGTCGCAAGGAGCGGAACTTTGATCCGACAGCCCTACGGCGCTCGAATGCCACCGTATTTACGAATAGGGCCACTAAGACAGCACGAGTCATCAACCTCCGGCAAAACCGGAGGCTTGACGTTTGCCGGCCCCTCAAAGGGGCCTATTCGCAAACGGTTAAAAACACCCTCCCTTAACCCCTCCTCTCCTCCCCTTACTACAAGGGGAGGTTCCCCCTCTTATTCTAAGAGGGGGCAAGGGGGAGTTAGGGGTAAAGCATTTCGGTTATTAAGGTTCTCATAATAGAAACGACATCATATGGAAAATCCCTCCCAACCTCCCTTTGTCAAAGGGAGGAATCTCCCCCTCTTTGGAAAAGAGTGGCAAGGGGAGATTTCATGAACCATGTCTATTCTATTTCGAGACTATTAATAACTGCATACTCCCGGAATGGCCAAACTCTAAGGGTCCCCCGGCAGAGCCGGGGGGGTGCCTAAATGCAATTACGACCAGACCTCGGCCTTCCGCGTCCAATCGCTCCTGGGATATTTTTCTTTCAATGCCGTGAATGTCTCCTTGAGATGCGACGGATCGTGCGTGGCCATATAGTTGCATACACCCGAGAAATAGAGTGCCTCGGGCGCAGCCGCTGTCTCCGGATAGGCCTGAATGACCTGTTTGTACGCCTGAAGGGCCTCGTTATAACGCTTCAGGTCATATTCCATCTTGGCAAGCCCCAGCCTCATCTCGCTCAGGAAGGTTTCCGGCGAGAGATAACCCGTGGTACGGTGATGCTCTTTCTGATTCTGATCATAAATAATAATCGTGGGTGTCCACTGGGCATTGAATTCATTAAATCTTTTCTGATCCCTGGCGCTGTCGAACTTGAGCGGGATAAAATTGGCATTCACAAAATCAACCACATCCTGACTTGGGTACGTAACTGCACCCATCTTCTGACACCCGCTTCAACCCGGGTTGAAAAAATCAATCAGAAGCGGTTTGTTTTCCTTCCTGCTTGTCTTCAGGGCCTCTTTCAGATCGGTTTTCCAGATAATCTGATTCTCCATCATCATCCCTCCTTATCTATTTATTATTCCGTATCATGTCGAACTTTACCCCGATCCCCCCTGATTTGTCAAATGACCCGAATCCCGATATAGAAATTCTAAAATTGTTCCTTCTCCCTTGATGGGAGAGGGGCAGGGTGAGGGTGAATCGTTTTTACCCTTAAGGTTACCCCTCCCCCACGCCCCCTCCTCTATGAGCAGTTGGACCCGAGCCATAGGCCGCAAGGGGATGGGGATTTACCGGAAGAGCTATTTTCTATCTCTGTTGTTGGGAATGAGGGGACCCTATCCGTCCCCGTGTGATGATTCACTCAGCAATTCCCCGAGCCGCAAGGCATTCTTGAACGCAGAGGCCCCATGGCAGTTGTTGAACATGACGAATGTCTGCCTGGCCCGTTTGGAGGCATTCCGGATCTCGGGGATGAAGCTCCTCAACTCATCATCGGAATAAAAGTAATCGTATTTAAGAGACGTTTCGATCCCTTTCTTCAGCCAGTTTCCTTTGTTCCTCCCATGCAGTCTGAAGTAAGCGAGTTCCGAGGTTACCTCTGGAAGAAATGGGATCGTGGCCAGTGAGCCGTATTGAGGCTCATCCGCTGAGATATAAGTGATTCCGTGCTCCTGCAGGAAACGGAACATGGTTTCAGCCTTCCCCGGCGCAAGCCAGCTTCCGTGCCGGAACTCCACGGCCAGCCGGAGCCCCTTGACCATTTCCTTACAGGTCAAAATGTACTCGAAACTCTCAGAGGTGTGCCGAAACCAGGGCGGGTACTGAAACACGATCAGGCCGAGTTTCCCTGACTCGATCAGGGGGGTCAAGGTCTCTATGAATTTCCAGGCGACGATCCTCAGAAGGTCCGGCTCCTTGATGTAGATGTATTGCTTGTTCTTTTCCTGTGCAGGGAGCAGATCCGCCAGATCTCCGGGGAGGTTCTTGGGATCAATGCCATGCCCGGTAAGCGCGCCATAGGCCTTGATATGGAACAGAAAATTTTCCGGGGTGCGTTCCGCCCAGAGTTGGACGTTCTTCACTGAAGGGATCGCATAGTAGCTGGAATCCACTTCCACGGTATTGAACTTACCGGCGTAGTACCGGAGCCGTTCTTCAGCCGAACGGGCCTCACCGGGATAAAACCCGCCGCTCTGTATCATGCTCTTCTCCGTCCACGAACAGGTCCCGATCCGGATCATCTTATTCCCATTTCATAACTTTGCTTTCTCATTCAAATTCAAGTTGTTTCTGTGACTGCAGGTCATAGACCAAACTGTCTCCTTGTTTCCGTGCCAAGGTACTGAGATGATGCTCCATCAGTTTACCAGATGCAACGATATGGAACAGCGGATGCTTGCGTGAACCCGGCAGTGACCGAACATCCACAAGATATTGGATGCCGAATTCATTGAGAAGCGCAAGAAAATCCTCAAGAGACCAGTTCCCATGACCTATCGTATAGATCAAAACATCCGCGGCCGGCAATACAGGATTGGGGGTCAAAATGCTCAATGATCGGGTCATCGTGATGAATCTTATAACGCGAACAGGATCAATGTGTCAACCGCAGTTTCTTTCTACCATGAGAGCTCTTAAATAAAAAACCGCCGATAGAACAGCCTGATCTATCGGCGGTTCCGAGATATCAAATATCCCGGAGACTTTGGATGGTTTTTACCTGGGTCTGCCCTTCTCAAACGTTCCATCTCCCCCACGTGGGGTGAGGGTGAGGTGGTAGAGTATTTCTGGACACTTTCTTAAGAGTGTATTATTAATAACTCAGGAGGTGTCCCATGAGCAAGCAAAGAAGACGTAAGCATTCAAAAGAATTCAAAGAAGAAGCAGTAAAGCTGGTAACGGAACAAGGGTATCAAGTATCTGAGGCCGCCCGGAATTTGGGAATACATCCCAACGTTCTGGGACGCTGGAAGCAGGAATTAGGGGT
>MNYV01000131.1 GCA_001873285.1 Nitrospirae bacterium CG2_30_53_67 | reverse complement strand
CGTCTCTTCGAATGCGTGAAATTGCGGGTGAAGAATTTCAATTTCGACTTCCCGATAAGAAAAAAACTCCATGCCTGCATGATCAGTAAAGGGGACCATGAGAAGGAGCACGGGGTCTATAATAGAAAAAAAAGGAGAATAGGTAATAAGACAAGGAGCCTTTTTTATAGGCTCATCAGGAACATATCGGCGTTTGGCTTCAGAGCTTGGCGCCCATATCGAAGTTTGAATTCAAAGAAGCAGGTTATGTAAAAAGAGGAGGTGGAGGCCTTATTCCTTCAAGAGTTTTTCCCGTTCTTCCTGATCGGTTTTGCACTCAATGCACATGGTGGTGACCGGTCTCGCCTCCAGCCGCTTAGCGCCGATTTCCTGGCCGCACTCTTCGCAGATGCCGAAGGTTCCTTTTTCAATCCGTTCCAAGGCCTGGTCAATCTTTGTGAGGAGCCGCTTTTCCCGGTCCTTGAGGCGGAGCAGAAAATTACTGTCGATCTCCACCATGGCCTGGTCCCCAAGCTCAGGGAGGTTCTCATTCTGGGCGCCGAGCTTTGAAGAAATGGCTTCGTTGGCCCCGGCCAGGATCAGTCTCTTTTTTTCAGTTAAGTCCTGCTTGATTTTTTCAAAAAGTTTTTTCTTTGCAGATGCCCCTGCTTTTACAGCCATTGGAACTCATCCTCCCATTTCGTAATATAATGTCCCTATGCTATCAAAACAATCATAACAAGTCAAGATTGAAAAATTCTTATTTGATCACCCGTCTCTTAACCAGATTTACAGCCAGGCCGAAAGAAATCAAAGCGGGGACTGAAAGAAGCAGGGTCCACCAGGCGATGATCCAGGAGGGGGTTCCATAGATCAGGGCGCGGGAAATGTTCACCGAGTAAGTCAGGGGCAGGAACTTCGACAAGGTCGTCACCCATGGCGGGAGTTTAGTTAAAGGAAAGAAGACCCCGGAGAAGAAGAACATGGGAGTCAGAAAAATGGTAATATAATAATTGAAGGCCTCGAAATTGGGGACAAAGGCGGTGGTGATCATGGAGAGAGAGGCAAACAGGAAACTAACGAGGGCAATCAATAAAGGGATGCCTATGGCCCAGTAGGAATCGATGAGCCCGAATGCCCAGATGACCAGGAACATGATCATGCCGTTGATGATGCCTTTGGTGGCGCCCCAGAGAATATCACCGACCACCACGTCTTCAATGGAAAGCGGGGTGGCGATGATGGCATCATAGGTCTTCAGATAAATCATCCTTAAATAGGATCCATAGGTGCATTCGAAGGAGGCGGAGAACATGGCGGAAGAGATCACCAGACCGGGAGCGATAAATTTCACATAACTCATTCCTTCCATCTGTTCCAGAAAATTGCCCAGTCCGTACCCCATGGCCAGCAGATACAGGATCGGATCTCCGAGGGAGCCCACAAGACCGACCTTGTAAAATTTCATATAGGCGTCTCTGTCCCGCTGCCAGACCCTCAGGCAACTCCAGGAGACGCGGGGGAGTTTAAATATCTCTTTCATGATTCGGAGAGTTCCCTTCCTGTCAACTGTAAAAAAAGATCCTCAAGGGTTGCCGGTCGATGAACCATTTCCGTATGGGTGTATTGAATCAGCCTGTGCGTCAGTTCTTTGAAGAGGGGCTTTCCCGCCGGGATATAAATATAGAACGTATCGTCGAATCGATCGGTTTTGAGCTCAAGGTCATGAAGCGAGGTTCTGATCTCCTCATCCAGTTCAGGGGCAATTCGAAGTTCAATGATCTCGGCGCCCACGTGCGTCAGGATCATCTCCTTGGGCGGGCCCGCTGCAATGATTTTACCGTGGTCCATGACCGCGATCCGGTCGCAGAGCTGCGCCGCTTCTTCCATGTAGTGTGTGGTCAGGATGATGGAAACCCCGGTCTTTTTCAAGGAGCGTAGCCTCTGCCAGATCAGATGGCGGGCCTGCGGGTCAAGGCCGGTCGTGGGTTCATCCAGAAGGAGGAGGCTCGGAGAATTGATGAGCGCCCGGGCAAGGACCAGACGCCGTTTCATTCCCCCGGAAAGATGTTCTACCAGATGATGGATTTTATCTCCAAGCTGCATGAATTCGATGAGCTGCCGGGCCCGCGTCAAAGCCTCTTTTTTAGGGATGTTGAAATACCGGGAGTAGACCAGGAGGTTTTCCATAAGCGTCAGGTCCGTATCCAGATTGTTTTCCTGGGAGACCACGCCGATATGCTTTTTAATTAATCTTGCCGATGTCCGGATGTCCATGCCCATGACCTTCAAGACGCCTGCGGTCATGGGAGAGAAGCCGTAAATCATCCGGATCGTGCTGGTTTTCCCCGCCCCATTGGGTCCGAGAAACCCAAAGCATTCCCCTTTATAGACTGTGAAATCAACCCCTTTTACGGCGGCAACCTCGCCGAATCTTTTGGTCAGGTGTTTCGCAATGATCAGCGGTTCCATGTCCCTATCTCCGGGCGAAATAAAAGCGGGCAATTAAAGGTTCTTCTCCCATTTAGTGGTTAAAAAGGGGTCGAGGGGTCAAGGGTTATAGGGTCCAAGGGTTTTTTGATTTAGATATTCTTTTATCATCTCACCTGCCCCCGGGGCTCTTGATCTGTTAACCCCTCAGCTTCTTGCTAAGCTTTTCACTCGGACCCTCAAGTTTTTGAAAAGCACTTCACTTGACCCCTGGAATCCTTGATCCCTTGAAACCTTATGTTTTCACCCACTCTTTTGGAGCTGATCATAAAATAATAAATAAGATAATGCCAAACGAAAACGCATTCAAGCGGAGATTTTTATTTTGACAATGGAGCCAAAATCAGTTAAGTTTATAGAATTGTAACCCTATGTTTTTTTAAGGAGTTTTTAACATGTGGTTCAGATGGTTCTTTTTTTCTGTTTTCACACTTCTCACTCTTTCCGCTTGCTCGATTCTCAATCATGCCGTGGGACCGGAGAGTGCGGCGGCGCCTCCTGAACCCAAAGTCGAGCTGCCGACCAGAGTCCGGACGGCATCTCCTAAGGCCTATGCCCATTTTTTGAATGCGAACCGGTACCGGCTTAAGGGGGATCAGAAGGGGGCTCTGGAAGAGATTAAAAAGGCGGAGCAAGCTGATCCCGGCTCCCCTTTGCTCGAATCGTATCTGGCATCTCTCTACCTTCAGAACGGAGACCTGCAAAAGGCCGCCGATGCCTGCGAAAAGGCCCTTGCCATGGATCCGGAATCGGTCAATTTGCTGATGCTGACGGCCGGGGTTTACTCCAGCTTGAAGCGCCAGGATGATGCCGTCCGGATTTATGAAAAAGTTCTGCGTTTAAATCCCGGACAACATGAGGCCTATATCTTTCTCGGAACCCTCTATCTGCAGCAGGGACGGACAGATCCGGCCGTGGAACTTTTCAAGAGACTCTCAAGGATCAAGAACCAGGAAAGTCTGGGGTATTATTATCTTGGTCGGGTGTATGCCAACCAGAAGGAGTTTGCACGGGCCGGAAGGTATTTTGAAAAAAGTATACGCACGGATCCGGATTTTATGCAGGCCTATCTCAGCCTTGGGATCCTATATGAGATCGAGAAAAAAAACGACAAGGCGATTCAGACCTATAAAAAAGCGTTGAAGATCAACCCCCATCAAACGCAAATCCAGAAGAGGCTGAGTATACTCTATATCCAGGGGAATCAGATGGATAAGGCCCTGAGTCAGTTGAAAGAGTTGAGTGAACTGGAGCCCAACAATGCAGACGCACACCTGAAGGTGGGCCTGATTTATCTTCAACAGGAGAACCTGAGCCGTGCGGTCGAGGAGCTGAGGATTGCCCTGGCCTTGGAGCCGGGAAACGTGAAGGCGCACTTTTATTTGGGTGCGGCCTATGAAGGATCCGAAAAGCTGGACCTCGCCGAAAAGGAATATCTTGAGGTCCTTTCCATGATGCCGGACGATCTGGATACGATTTTCCGCCTGGCGCAGCTTTATCAAAAAATGGACCGCCTGGAAAAGGCCGTGACTCTCCTGATGGAGACCCGGGAAAAGCTGCCGGACAATCCGGAAGTCCTTTTGTATCTCGGCATGATCTATTCCATTAAAAAAGAAGACACCAAGGCCGTTGAGGTCCTTCAGGAGGCCGTCCGGCTGAACGGGAATAACGATAATCTCTATTTTCAGTTAGGGGTGGTTTATGAAAGGCTGAAACGTTTTGATGATGCGGTTGCGGCCTTCCGCAAGACCATTGAACTGAACCCGGATAACGGCAATGCCCTCAACTACCTGGGGTACATGTTTGCTGAAAAAGGGATCAACCTGAAAGAGGCCGAGGACCTGATTGTCCGAGCGCTCAAGATCCGACCCGAAGACGCCTATTATCTGGATAGCCTCGGATGGATCTACTTTAAAATGGGCCGCTTTGATGATGCCGTAAAATATCTGGAGCAATCCAACGGGAATCTCCCTGGAGATCCTGTCGTGACCGAGCATTTGGGGGATGCTTATTTCAAGGCCGGGTACCCTGAAAAGGCCAGGGAATATTGGGAGAAGGCGCTCAAGACGAATCCTGATGACCCGTCTCTTCTCAATAAACTGAATAACGGATTGCCTTAGTGGCCCTATTCGTAAATACGATGGTATTCGAGGGTCGTAGGGCGGTCGGATCAAAGTTGCGCTCCTTGCGGTGTACCAGAGGGTACGCCTCAGTCGCGCGCCTTGATGAGACCGCCCTACGACCCTCTCGGTACGTCACCATATTTACGAACAGGGCCACTTAGAGGGGGATGTGAGGAAATCGGTTTTATCTTTTTTGTCGCTCCTGATCTTGTTTTGCGGCTGTGTCCCCAAAACCAGATGGTTTCTTCTCCCGGACCAGATCATCCTTCACCAGAAGATGATCCAACAAATGCGAGAGGAGACCCAACGTATTCACACGCTCACCGGAACGGCCAGGGTGTCCATCCGGACATCAGCAGGCCGCGACGCCATGGAAGAGGTGATCCTTTTACAGATACCGGACGCCGTCCGGCTCGAATCCTGGAATCCCGCAGGCGGACTGCAGCTTCTGATGATTTCAAGAGGGAAAAGAGGGGTTTTTGTGGTCCCCGGAGAATTCAAGACCTATGAATTTGCTTCGGAACCGGGACCCCTGAAGCGATTCCTCGGCTTGGACCTCTCCATACCGGATCTTATCCGGATTCTCATGGGAAGACCGCCCCTTCCACCCCTGGAGCCGGATCATATCCTAATTGAGCCGGATCATGAAGAAACCATGCTGAAAATCCTAAATGACCGCCGTGTCATCCAGAAGGTCTGGATGGATCCGGCCGGGCGGATCATCCGCTGGGAACGGCTCAATGCAAAAGGCAGCCCCGTGGAAACGCTTGTATTTGACGATTTCCGAGCGGTGGAGGGGATCTCCATCCCCTACCATATCACTTATAGCGGCTCTGAAGGTGTGGAGCTCACACTCCGATACCGTTCACTTTTGCTGAATCAGGCTATAGAGGGGAGCCTTTTCGAAACCACGAATATGAATGGAGACCATCGGCCATGAATCAGGCGGCGGTGAGGGCGCCTGCAAAAATAAATTTCGGGTTGCGCGTCCTCAAGAAAAGGCCGGACGGATACCACGAGATTGAGACCGTGCTGCAAATGATCTCTCTGTTTGACGATCTATTGATTCAAGAGGGAGGGACCGGGATCCGGATCGAAACCGATCGGGACGATCTCCCTGTCGGCGAAGAGAATCTGATCTATCGGGCGGCAGAGTTGTTGGCGAGGGAATCAGGAAAATTCCCGGCGGTCCGGATACGGCTGACCAAGAGGATACCCATTGCCGCCGGCCTGGGAGGGGGGAGCAGCGATGCCGCAGCAACCCTGATCGGGTTGAACCGGTTGTGGGATCTCGGTTTTCCCAGGGAGAGGCTCATGGATCTGGCCGGGAAGATCGGCATGGATGTTCCCTTCTTTCTCTTCTCCCCCTCGGCCTATGCAACAGGGAGGGGAGAAATACTTGAAAAACTTTCTCCCCCATCTCCCCCCCTATGGATTCTCCTCATTTATCCGGGTTTTAAAGTTTCAACGGCATGGGCATATCAGAACCTAAAATTAGGGTTGACAATAGAACATAAAAATATTAGCATACCCAAGTTTTTCCCCGCCGTTTCCTGTGCGGGCGGGATTTGTTTAGAGAACGATTTGGAAAGAGCAACCTTTAAGGCTTACCCATGCCTGAAGCAGATCAAAGAAACACTTGAAACTTCGGGTGCTCTGCATGTCCTGATGTCAGGAAGCGGGCCGGCTATTTTCGGGGCCTTTTCAGATGAGGATCCGGCCAGAGCCGTAAAACAGCAATTAGGAGAAAAAAAAGATCTATCGGTTTTTATGATACATACGCTGAGCGCCTTGCCGGAATCGCTTGAATAGAAGCCAATGTAAGTGGCCCTATTCGTAAATACGGTGGCATTCGAGTGCCGTAGGGCGGTCTCCTCTGCGTTACGCTCCTTGCGACGTACCACAGAGGGTACGCCTCAGTCGCGTGCCTTGATGAGACCGCCCTACGATCCTCTCGGTGCGTCACCATATTTACGAACAGGACCACTAAGGAACATCTTTCAACGGCAGAAAGGTGGTGATGTCAACTGTATGGAAATTACAGAGGTTCACATCTTTCCGGTAGCAGACAAGATGCTGAAGGCTTATGCAACGATTACCATTGATGATTGTTTTGTGGTTCGAGATTTAAAAGTGATCGAGGGACGAAAAGGGATCTTTGTGGCCATGCCCAGCCGACGCCGGTCGGACGGGACGTTTAAGGATACGGCGCATCCCCTGGATACGGAGACACGCGAGAGAATTCAAGAAAAAGTATTGAGCGAATATTGGACGGTCATCAAGAGCCGGACTATGGGATTGGGAGAGGGGAGCGGATCCTGATGGCCGAAGCCGAGGCGCACCTTTTACTATGTCCATAGACCGGGAAATAGAAATCGGGGGTCGTCCAACGGTAGGACTCCAGATTTTGGTTCTGGCTATCGGGGTTCGAATCCCTGCCCCCGAGCCATGTTTATAAAATTTAGATCATATCCAAAAGAGCGGGTGAAAACATTAGGGGTCAAGGGGTCAAGGATTCCAGGGGTCAAGTGAACCCCGTTAGAGGTTGTCCTCTAACGGGGTGAAGTGCTAAAAATATAAGGGGCCGAGGGTCCTATGGGTCAAGGGTTACGCTTCGCGTGTCCCGCTTTTCTATATCATTGCCGTCTGCGACGGCTACTACACTAAGGCATCTTGGGATCCAGTGTTTTTCTCTGGAGATTTTGCTTGCGTTTCAGCATTTCACTTGACCCCTGGACCCCTGGAATCCTCGAACCCTTTTTTCCCCATTAAAGGGGAGAAGAACTAAAAATGTTTAGTGAAGTCAAGCTTTTTGTTAAAAGGCACTTCTTGAATGTGACACAAGAAAGGATCATGCGGGATGAAGATCTTTTCCGGAAACTCCGATCCGGAGCTTGCAAAAGAAATCTGCGGGCATTTGAATATTTCTCTGGGAGATGCCGAGGTCAGCACCTTCAGCGACGGTGAGATCATGGTGCAGATCAATGAAAACGTGAGAGGCCGGGATGTTTTTGTGGTCCAATCCACCTGTAACCCGGTCAATCACAACCTGATGGAACTCCTGATCATGATCGATGCCATGAAGAGGGCTTCGGCCCGCCGCATTACGGCCGTTCTTCCTTATTACGGCTATGCCAGGCAGGACCGTAAGGTCCTTCCGAGGGTTCCCATCACCGCCAAGCTTGTGGCCGATCTCATCACCACCGCAGGAGCGAATCGCGTCTTAACCATGGACCTGCACGCGGGTCAGATTCAAGGGTTTTTCAATATCCCGGTGGACAACCTGTATTCCGCTCCGATACTCCTCGACTATTTTCGAAAGAACGGAATGCATGGGGAGGGCTGCGTGGTGGTCTCACCGGATGCGGGCGGCGTGCAACGCGCCCGGGCCTTTGCCAAACGGCTCAATGCCTCTCTCGCCATCATTGACAAGCGGCGTACCATGCCCAATGAATCCAAGGTCATGAACCTGATCGGTGAAGTGGAAGGGAAAAAGGCATTGATCCTGGATGACATGGTGGATACCGCAGGAACTCTGGCTGAAGCATCCAGCGCGATTATGAACCAGGGGGCCATGAGCGTCTCCGCGTGCTGTACGCATCCGGTCCTGTCAGGCCCGGCCCTGACCCGGATCAATGAATCGGCCCTGAACAAGGTTGTAGCGACCAACAGTATCCCCTTCAAGAAAGGGGATCAGTGCAAAAAGATCGTGATCCTCTCCATTGGAGAACTCTTTTCCAAAGCCATTCAGAATATTCATGAAGAGACCACGATCAGTACACTTTTTGAATAAGAAACATGATATATAGAGGTGCAAGATGAAAACGATTTCACTCGAAGTTTTATCAAGGGAAGCGGCAGGCAAAGGGGCGGCCAGGAAACTCCGGCGGATGGGAATGGTTCCGGCCGTGATGTATGGACACGAAGTCATCCGAAGCCTCACCGTCCGGCTCAAGGATTTACAGCAGGTTTTAAAATCCGAGGCCGGGTTCAATGCCATCCTGGAGATCACCATAGACGGAAACAAGAAGATGGCTCTCTTGAAGGACGTCCAGATGGATCCGATCCAACGCGTGCCGATTCATGCCGACCTCTTTGAGGTCTCCATGGACCAGAAGATCAAGGTCGTGGTGGAGGTCAAGGCAGAGGGAGGCACGCCTGAGGGGTGCAAAAAGGGCGGGATTCTGACCCATGCCTTGAGCCACGTGGAGATCGAATGCCTCCCCCACGAAATTCCAGAGTTTTTCCAGGTTGACTGCTCCAATCTGGATGTGGGAGATGCGATTCATGTCTCGGATCTGCCGGACCTGGGGGTCAAGGTTCTGACGCCAGGAGATCAGGTGCTCTATTCGGTTCTGGCGCCTGTGGTGGAGGAGGCGGCCAAACCGGCTGAGGCCGTGGAAGGGGCTGTTGCTGAAGAGGGGGCTGCTCCCGAAGGAGAGGCCCCGGAAAAGCCCGATGCGACCGAAAAGAAACCCGGGTCCAAGAGTTGAGCGCCATTCATTTCATCCATGTGTGAACCGGCCGGACATTCTTTGCGAATCTGCATGAAAGGCCGCTAAGTCGGTAGAAGTCCCATTGCAAAAGGCTCACAGGCATGGATCTTCGCATGATCGTCGGGCTCGGAAATCCGGGACGCAAGTACCAGAAGCACCGGCACAATATCGGGTTTCTGGTCGTTGACGAGTTGGCCAAGAGAGCAGGGATGCGGCTCCGGCACAGGAGTTGCAAGTCCCTGGTCGGGAAAGCAGAGATGGGCGGCATTCCGGTCCTGCTGGCCAAGCCGCAGACCTTCATGAACCGGAGCGGAGAGGCGTTAGCCTCGCTCATGGGTAAGGACAAGGTCCATATCGGATCCGTAATCGTGGTCCACGACGATATAGACCTGGAGCGAGGCCGAATCAAAATCAAGAAGGGAGGCGGTCACGGCGGTCACAACGGGCTCCGCTCCATTATCGAAATATGCGGGGCCGATTTTGTCCGGATCCGAATCGGTATCGGACGTCCTGAAGCGGGCGAGGACCCGGCGGACTATGTGTTAAGAAATTTTCCAGACCCTGCCGAGTCTCGGAAATGGGCCGAGAAAGCGGCGGATATCATGGAATACCTTGTTTTACATGGAATGACTGAAGCCATGAACCATTTTCATTCATAACACAAAATGAGATTCCCATAGCATGAAAACTCAACGATAATATTTACTAACAAAACTATAAGAAATTCTAACTTTACTTTTTTAGAGATATATTTAAATATCAATATTCTAATTTTAAGGTTTTTAGTTTTCCGGGATTAATTTTAAGTTTTTCGATGGATTTTCTAATTTTTTTTGCAGAGGAGGAACGGAAAATGTCCATGCTTCTTAACACGAATCTTGCACCTTTGATCGGGATCATCGGGCTGATCTTTGCGTTCATCATCTTCTCATCGCTCAAGGCCAAGCCTGCGGGAAATGAAAGAATGAAAGATATTGCCGATCAGATCCATGATGGGGCCCTGGTCTTCCTGTTCCGCATGTACAAGGTCCTTGCCGGCTTCATCGTGATCGTCTTTATCCTGTTAACCTGGAAGGTGAGCATCATGACCGCCTTTTGTTTTGTGGGCGGAGCGATCTGCTCCATCCTGGCCGGCTTTATCGGGATGAATGGGGCGACCATCGCCAATGTGAGAACGGCTCAGGCCGCCGAGGCCAACAAGCCGAACCACGGGCCGGCCCTTTCCATGGCATTCAGCGGCGGCGCCATCATGGGGCTTGCCGTGGCCAGCCTCGGGATCATGGGCCTGGGGATTGCATATTACTTTTTCGGTCATGATCCGGCGAATCAGCTGGCGATTGCAAACATCAACGGATTCGCCATGGGAGCGAGCTCCATCGCCCTCTTCGCCCGTGTGGGCGGCGGGATCTACACCAAGTCTGCTGACGTGGGAGCGGATCTGGTCGGGAAAATTGAGGCCGGCATTCCCGAGGACGACCCCAGGAACCCCGGTGTGATCGCCGACAACGTAGGTGATAACGTGGGTGACGTGGCAGGCCTCGGCGCCGACATCTTCGAGTCCTACGTGGGATCCATCGTCGCCACCATCGCCATCGCTGCGACCGCCCTGGAAACCGATCCGCATATCACCGCGGCCCTGAAGTCGAGTTATATGAGCCTACCCATCATCCTGGCCATGTTCGGGCTTGTGGCCTCATTGATCGGCATTCTTTCCATGAAGATCATGCAGAACTGGAGCCCGGCAGCGGCCCTGCGTTATTCCACGTTTGTGGCCGCAGGCCTCTTTCTGATCCTTGCCTGGTTTGTTGTGACCACCATGGAGGTGCATAATTCCGCGTTCTGGGCCGTGCTTGTCGGGACATTGGCCGGGATCTTCATCGGTCTTGTCACTGAATATTACACCTCTGCCGGTCCCATCGTCCGGATCGCCGAGTCCAGCAAGACCGGCGCCGCCACCAATGTGATCACGGGGCTTGCCGTGGGTCTTGAGAGTACGGCGATTCCGGTTCTGATCATCTGCGCGGCCATCTATGTCGCCGACAAGGTGGCAGGACTCTACGGTATCGGGATCTCGGCTGTGGGCATGCTCGCAACCGTGGGAATCACCATGTCCGTGGACGCCTATGGGCCCGTGGCCGATAACGCAGGCGGAATCTCCGAGATGGCCGGGCTGGGTAAGGAAACCCGTAAGATCACCGACGCCCTGGATGCACTGGGAAATACCACGGCGGCCATCGGCAAAGGGTTTGCCATTGGTTCTGCGGCGCTCACGGCGCTGGCCCTTTTTTCCGCCTATACCCAGGCCGTTGATCATACCCGGGTCGGAAACGGTCTTCAATCGATGCAGATTATTGTGACCGACGCCAAGGTGGTGATCGGCCTCTTTATCGGAGGTATTATCCCCTTCCTGGTCGCCGCGATGACCATGACCTCGGTGGGCAAGGCCGCCATGAAAATGGTCGAAGAGATCCGGCGTCAGTTCAGGGAGATCCCCGGCCTTCTCGAAGGAAAGCCCGATGTCAAGCCTGATTCCAAGAAGTGCGTGGATATCAGCGCTGCTGCCGCCATTCGGGAGATGATCGTGCCCGGACTTACGGCGGTCATTCTCCCCTTAGTTGTGGGATTTGTTCTCGGTCCTGAAGCCCTCGGGGGGATGCTGGCCGGCGCCACGGTGACCGGAGTTCTCATGGCCCTCTTCATGGGAAACGGCGGCGGCGCCTGGGACAATGCCAAGAAGTATATTGAAAAAGGGAACCTCGGCGGCAAGGGTTCGGACGCCCACAAGGCCGCGGTGGTGGGAGACACCATCGGCGATCCCTTCAAGGATACATCGGGACCGGCCATGAATATTTTGATCAAACTCATGTCCATTGTTTCCCTGGTGATTGCGCCGCTTGTGGCCCTGGCCGGCCGGTAGTTTTTACGGTCCATGGCGTTTTAAGGCCCCTTTCTCCAAAGGAAGGGGCCTTTTTTCGCTGTGCAGAATCTGTCAGGATTACTCGTACGTTTCTCCGGAGAATGCCTGCTTCATCGCCTTCTCCTTATCGTTAGACTGCGCGTCGTCTATCTCGGAGAGATTGACGTACAACTGATTCTTGTCCAGCAAGTACTCATTTATCAAGTACTATTGGATTTGTAAAGGGAATTGTGGCGGGCGGATCACAGCAGAATCACCTATGAGGAGGGGAAGTTTTCGGTAGTCGAGGAAGGATTTGGTAATGTCCTATGATCTCGGACCCCCTCACCTTTATCCTCTCCCCCTTCAAAGAAAGGGGGAGAGGGGAGGGTGAGGAGGATAACCAGCGGCGCATATAGGACATTTGTTTTACAGTTGCCAATAGTTGTGTGAAAAGACCCCTGAATAAGACTATCAGGCCACCCTCTTTTCCTGGAGAGGGGGCCTTTTTTCGGTTCAGGCAAAAAAAAGCATCAAGCAAAAAAACGCTTGAAACCAAGACGCTCACTGTGATATACATGAAGCCGCACGAAAAAAGACCTGAAACATTCAGGTCATTATAACCCCTTGCTCCGGACACGTTCCGGGGCTTGATATCCAAAAGGAGGTGATCATGAACTACTACGAATCCATTTTTATCCTCAACCCCGAACTCTCACCTGAAGAGACCGAAAAAATCAAAGAGACCATGGCTGAAGTTGTCCGAAAGCAGGGCGGGGAGATCCATATCGTGGATGACTGGGGAGTGAAAAAGCTCGCCTACGACGTGAAGAAGCACAAGAAAGGTCGTTATGTGCTCATGCAGTTTTTGGGGAGCGGCGGCGTTCTCCATGAGCTTGAGAGAAATTACCGCGTCAATGACAGCGTCATAAAATTCATGTCCCTCAGAATCGAGAAGGAGGCGCTGCAGACCGCTTCGCTCAAACAGGGCGAAGAGTCCTTGTCCGGCACGCCTCCGCAACAGGCGGAGATGAGGGACTCGTAAAAAGTCCTAAAATGGGACGGCACAGTAAAAAGCTCCGGATGCAAGGCTTGCGAATCCTGAGGAATGAGGCGTACTGAGAGGTACGCTGCAATGACGAAGGATGAAGCGTAACGCCGCAGGCGGACTTTTTACGAAGCCGTCAGAGATAGGAGAGTAACGTATGGCATACCGGGAACGGGAGCAAGATCCCAAAAAGAAGAAAAAATTTTTTTACCGAAAAAAAGTCTGCCGCTTATGCGAGAACAAGATTGACTCGGTTGACTACAAGGACATGCGGCTGCTGAGAAATTTCATCACCGAGCGGGGGAAGATCATTCCGAGAAGGATCTCCGGGAATTGCGCACCCCATCAGCGCATCCTGACCGAGGCCATCAAAAGGGCCCGTAATATCGCCCTCATACCCTTTGCCGAGCCCTGATCCCATGGTTTAGAGAAGAAGATCATCTCCAAAAGAGTGGGTGAAAACATCAGGGGTCAAGGGGTCAAGGATTCCAGGGGTCAAGTGAGGTGATTTTCAAGACTTGAGGGTCCGAGGGGCCAAGGATTCAAGGGGTCGAGTGAAGTGCTAAAAACATCATGGGTCAAGGGTTCCAGTGTTTTTATCTGGAGATTTTGCTTGCGTTACAGTATTTCACTTGACCCCTTGACCCCTGGAACCCTCGAACCCTTCTTACCCACTAGATGGGAGAAGAACCAAAAAAGAGGTTTCACATGGAACGGATCGTGATCCGGGGCGGCGCCCCTTTGATGGGAAAGGTCAGGGTCAGCGGGGCAAAGAACGCCGCCCTTCCGATCATGGCCGCGTCCCTGCTCTGTCAGGGCCGGTGTTCCCTGTCCAATGTGCCGGCGCTCAGGGACGTGAATACCATGTCCGTTCTTCTCAGCGATCTCGGGGTCGCGGTCGAGCAGCCTGAACCCGGAAGGATGGAACTTTACGCCGGCGGGGTCCAAGGTTACCGGGCCTCCTATGAACTGGTCAAGACCATGCGGGCATCGGTACTGGTGCTGGGGCCTTTGCTCGCCCGGTTCGGCCGAGCCGAGGTCTCCCTGCCCGGCGGATGCGCCATCGGCGCCAGGCCCATTAATATTCACCTGATGGGCCTTGAAAAGCTGGGCGCCAGGATCCGCATTGAGAAAGGGTATGCCTGTGCCGAGGCCTCCGTGCTCAAGGGCGCAAAGATCACCCTGGATTTTCCCACCGTCACCGGAACCATGAATATCATGATGGCCGCCTCGCTGGCAAAGGGGACCTCGGTCATAGAAAATGCCGCCTGTGAGCCGGAAGTCGGGGAGCTCGCTTCCGTCCTGAATCGTATGGGTGCAAGGATCTATGGGGCGGGAAGCGACCGCATCGAGATCCAGGGCGTGGAGGGCCTTTCGGGCATGTCATATGAGATCATGCCCGACAGAATCGAGACCGGAACGTTTCTTGCGGCAGGGGCCATCACCGGAGGAGATATCACCGTTGAAGGATGCCGCCCTGAGCAACTGGATGCCGTGATCAACAAACTCAGAGAGGCCGGGGCGGAGATTTCTATCATGGGCCGCGACATCCGGATCAGAAGATCCGGGGATCTCCATGCCGTGGATGTAAAGACCGGGGTCTATCCGGAATTTGCCACGGATATGCAGGCCCAGTTCATGGCCCTGATGACGATCGCTTGCGGGACCAGCGTGATCACCGAGACCGTGTTTGAGAACCGGTTCATGCATGTGGCCGAGCTCCACAGAATGGGAGCGGATATCCTCGTGCAAGGAAACAGCGCCGTGGTTCGAGGGGTGGAACACTTAAGCGGGGCCCCTCTCATGGCTACGGACCTCCGGGCCAGCGCCTCCCTGATTTTGGCCGGGCTTGCGGCCCGGGGCGAAACCACGGTTTCCAGGATCTATCACATTGATCGAGGGTACGAGAGGATCGAGCAGAAGCTGCAAGGTCTGGGCGCTGAAATCCGGAGGGAGAAGGAACCGGGGAAAAAGAGGACACTGCTGAGCTAATACCCATCTGCCATTGCACAAGCAGGTCTATTGCCCGGTTTTAAATTTCGTCATTGTCCGGCTCGACCGGACAATCCATGGTTCGACAAGCTCACCATGACAATGGTCACCCTGAGCCTGTCGAAGGGTGGATTCCCCGATCAAGCCTGCCCTCGACTGCGATCGGGGGTCGGGGAATGACAAGGTTTTTGTTATTGGAATCAACCCACACTCTTACGCGAAGAGCCGAATAATTTTTATAGAGAGGTGTTTATGATCAGAGCGGTGGTCACCGGCGCCATGGGCAGGATGGGACAGCGTATCATTCATCTGATTCAGGAAGAAGAAGGGATCTGTCTGAACGGCGCCCTGGAGAAGCCCGGGCA
>MNYV01000130.1 GCA_001873285.1 Nitrospirae bacterium CG2_30_53_67 | reverse complement strand
GCACAGGGCTGGCTGGCCTGATCGCTATGAAGCGGAGGAAACCATAGTCCTTTCTTGGTGAGAAGATACCCAAGGCCCTCTCTCTTAGGTCGATGACTCGTAGAGAGGCAGGGCTTTTTTGTTGAGAATAACTTGTCACACTTGAATATTTATTTCTTCTCTTGACAAATACGGTTTTTACGGGGAAAATTGGCATTGTCCCTTGTGGTTTTCCTATGCATGCCTTCCGGGGTCGGACCGAGCCACCCTCTGGGATTAAAAAATAATCAGCATTTATAGAAAAATTTTACTGCAGGGGGTTGACAAGTCCGGTCTGTTGTAGTAAATTTAACAACAGATGGGGAGGAGGTGATAATTATGAAACCCGGGGTCACATTCGGCGAATTTTTTAAACAAAAAAGAATTGAGCTTGGTCTTACATTACGGGAATTTTGTAGGCACAACGGGTTTGATCCGGGAAACATAAGTAAAATTGAGAGAGACTTGTTGGCGCCGCCGCAGTCCAAAGAAAAAAGGAAGGAGTATGCAGCAGCTTTGAGAATCAAGCAAGGAAGTGATGACTGGCTCACGTTTTGTGATCTGGCTTCCACCGGTGTTGGGAAAATACCTTCCGACATAGTCTCGGATCGCGAAATGATCAAAGCGCTTCCCATTTTATATAGGACAGTCAGGGGAAAGAAGCTTGATGACGAGGATCTGAAGAATCTGCTTGAATCTATCCGAAAGGAATTGCGGTGAGTTTTGAACTTCCCCGTCTTACTTACGCTGAGATCGGGAGAAAAGCCAGAGAGTTTCTGCATGAGCTGCATCCATCGCAAGAGATTCCCATCCCGATTGAAGAAATAATTGAGCTGAAACTCCGTCTGAACATATACCCTTTCCCACGACTATACAGAGATCATGGTTTAAACGGTTTTCTTACGGCCGACCGAACGACCATCATGGTTGATGAGATTCAGTATGACCAAATGCATGAGAAATGCCGTTTCACCCTTGCCCATGAGCTTGGTCATTGTGTATTGCATGAGTCGTTTTATGCTGATTTACAATTTAAATTAGTGCATGAGTATATGGAGTGGAGGGAGGGCTTGTAATCCGACGTGATCGATTGGTTTGAATATCAAGGTGATGCTTTTGCCGGACACATTTTAGTTCCGACACCGCAGCTTGAAAAAATTTGTGAGAAGATCGTAAGAGAAAATCATGCCGCATTCAGCAGGATGTCTTCAATCCCGGATGATGTTTGGTCCTTTATTTCCAATGAAGTGGCGAGATATTTTGAGGTCAACTCCCCTGTGGCGGAGATCCGCATCAGAAAAGAGAGTATTCCGGAACGGATACCCCTCCGATAAATGGAGCAACTTGAACACTCGGCAATCACCCTTTCGTTCCACCGTCTTTCTCAGCTTGACAAGAACTGTTTTTACGGGAAGAATAGGACTGTCCCTTGTCGGGTCCCACGCTATGGTGTATGTTGCACGGCGGGAAATTAATTGAGGGACGGAGATGAGCGAAGAGATCAGCCTCAGCGACTGGATCAGGAACAGGCTCTCGGGTCCGGTTCCTCAGATGCCGGAAGAGATCTGCACCAAACTTCTGGGGTTCCTCAAAGAGATCCGTGAGGTCAAGAAAAGCGGCAAAAACTTTGCGATTCATATCGCCCACCTGAGGGATCTGGAAGAAGATGATGAGGCGGAGATGTTCGAACATCTCGATCAGACCCCAGTCCAGGATATGGACAGGGTTATACGGATTCTTGAATCAAGGTTGGAAACCGAACTACAAGGAGAAGACCCATGCCTTACGTGAATCTGAAGCTTCTGGGCAAGCTGTCCAGGGAACAGAAGGCCAAGATTGTGAAGGAGTTTTCCGAGACCCTCGAACGGGTGGCCGGCAAGCCGAGCGAACACACCTACATCGTGATCGAAGAGGTCGAGAAGGAAAACTGGGGCAAGGGGGGCAAACTCTTTTCGGATATGTAGACAGAGCGACATAACTTTGCATACCTTTGTTGCTTCCTCGTCTCGTCGTTGCGGCGTACTACCAGTACGCCTCACTCTTCGATTTCCTCGCGCCTCGGTCTGCTTTGTTCTGTCGCTCTGTATGTGAATTTGTTTATTACGATAAAAGATCCAAAGCGTTCGCCTTGCCCGAAGCCTGTAAACTCAGACGATCGATGTGTATCTCCTCCTATGATAAATCTCACTCACCTTGAATCCTGTTCCATGCTATAATTAAAATAAAAATCTGATTACAAACCATGGAGGCCTGCGTTTGAAACGGGAAATCCATAGACTCACCTCGGAGACGTTCGATCTTCTCGTCATCGGCGGCGGGATCAACGGCTGCGGCATCCTGAGGGACGCCGCCCTCCGGGGGTATCGGGCGGCCCTGGTGGAGAAAGGGGACTTTGCCTCGGGCGCCAGCAGCAAGACCTCAAAGCTGGTCCACGGGGGACTTCGGTACCTGGAACAGATGAAACTCGGCCTGGTCTTTGAATCCTGCCGGGAACGGAGAACCCTTCTCTCCATCGCCCCTCACCTGGTCCATCCTCTCCCTTTTCTGATTCCGGTCTACAAGGAGGACGCGAGAGGCCGGGCAATCATCCATGCGGGGATGATCCTGTATGACATGCTGGCCCTGTTCAGGAATGTTGAGAGGCACCGGATGGTTTCATTACAGGACGTGTTCAAGGCAGAGCCCGATCTCGAAAGGACGGGCCTTCAGGGCGGGGCCGTCTACTATGACTGCCGGATGGACGATGCGCGCCTCTGTTTGGAAAATGTGCTCTCCGCCACAGAGGCTGGGGCGGCCGCGGTCAATTATGCCGAGGTCATCTCCCTAATCAGGAGCGGGGAAAGGGCGGCCGGCGCCGTGGTCAAAGACCGACTTTCCGGGCGGACGTTCGAGGTCATGGCCCGGAAGGTGATCAACGCCTCAGGCCCGTGGCTCGACCGTATCACTAAAATGAGTTCACTAAAAACAGAGCCTCGGCTTCGGCCCACCAAGGGGGTTCACATCATCGTTCCCGGATCCACCCGAGGTCATGCCCTGCTCATCTCGGCGCGGCGGGACAACCGCGTTTTTTTTGTGATTCCCTATCAGGGTTACTCACTGGTCGGGACCACCGACACCTTCTATACCGGCGATCCTGACCAGGTCACGCCGTCACCAGAGGATATCGCCTATCTCATCGAGGAGGGTCGGCGCGTCCTTCCGGGCGCTAAGCTGGACAGAGAGCATGTGATCGCGTCTTTCGCCGGGCTCCGCCCCTTGGTGGCGGAGCCGGGCCGCCCATCCGAGCTTTCACGGAGTCATGTGATCTACGAGGAGCGTTCCGGACTTCTGAGTGTGGCCGGCGGAAAGTACACCACCTATCGGCAGGTCGCCGAGGAGGTGGTGGACCGGATCGCCAGGGGACAGGAGATGCGGTCACGGGTCCCGTGCAGGACTGCCGAGCTCCCGCTCTATGGCGGGGGCCTCAAAGATCCAGCCTCCGACATGAAGATGATATGTGAAAAGGCGGAAACCGAATACGGCATCGGGCCGGATACGGCGGCGCACTTCATCCGGTGTTACGGGACCCGTTACCGGGATGTCCTGAATCGAATCCAGGAGGATGAGGGACTTCGTGAGCGGATCACTCCGGGAAGACCGGAAATCCTTGCCCAGGTCCGCTATGGCGTGGAGGAGGAGATGGTCGTGACCCTCAGCGATTTTCTCCGGAGGAGAACCTCGCTTGCCCTTTCCGAGGCCAACGGCCGTGAGACTGCGGGCCGCGTCGCTTCCTTGCTCGCCAGGTATCTTCACTGGGATCCACGAGAGACCGAACACCAGATCGAGACTTATCTGCAAGAAATGAACTTTCCGATTCAAGCCGGCGTCCCTTCAAGATAACCGAACGCGCTTCCGGTCATATTTCTTCTTGGATTTTTTGATATTATGGTTCTCATAATAGAAACGACATCATATCAAAAATCCCTCCCCCGATAAACCCATTCGAGGGCAGGCTCTAACCTCCCTTTTCTAAAGGCTTCCCCCCTCTTATTTAAGAGGGGGCAAGGGGGAGTTATCCCTCTGAGGGGGCAAGGGGGAGTTATCCCTCTGAGGGGGCAAGGGGGAGTTATCCCTCTGAGGGGCAAGGGGGAGTTATCCCTTATGGGGTTTTTGCCCACTCACTTCCACGATGAGCTAAAAAACTTTTGCAGAAACTTCACTCACCACTGTGCATTCCCTCGGGTTTAGGTTAAGGTTGACAATTATATTCTGATCACATAAAATCAGGCCGGTTTTTAATACTCCAATAAACCTCGTTTGACAGTGTTATCTTTGGCAGGACGGTGACGGGTTTTAACCATCTTGACCGAACTGTATTTAGGATATTTTTCTTTTTGGAGCAGGGGCCGTTATGAAAATTCTGGTTGTCGGTTCCGGGGGCAGGGAACATGCGTTGGTCTGGAAGATTGCGCAGAGCCCCAGGGTCAAAAAAATCTACTGCGCGCCGGGCAACGGCGGAACCTTGGGCCTGGCGGAACCCGTCCCCATACAGGCCGGGGAGATCGAGAGTCTCCTCGATTTTGCAAGGAAGCAGAAGATCGATCTCACCCTGGTCGGGCCCGAAGGCCCTCTGACCCTGGGAATTGTGGACCGCTTTGAGGAGGCCGGGCTCCCCATCTTCGGCCCAAGAAAGAACGCCGCGATCCTGGAGGGAAGCAAGGTCTTCACCAAGGATTTTCTGCGCAGGCACGGGATCCCCACGGCCGAGTATATGAGTTTCACCGATCCTGCTCAAGCCGCCGGCTATATCTTGAAAAAGGGAGCGCCCATCGTGGTCAAGGCCGACGGACTGGCCGCAGGCAAGGGGGTCGTGGTCGCGCAGAACGTTGAGGAGGCGGTTGCGTCCGTGTACATGATCATGGAACAGAGGAAATTCGGTTCGGCCGGAGAGGCCATCGTGGTGGAGGAGTGTCTGGCCGGGGAGGAGGCCTCCTTTATGGCCTTCACGGACGGAAAGGCCGTCATACCCATGATCTCCTCTCAGGACCACAAGCAGGTCCATGACGGGGACCGAGGGCCCAACACCGGCGGCATGGGCGCCTATACCCCTGCGCCGGTCATTCAGGACCGGACCGAGGAGATCATGGAGACGGTCATGGTCCCGACGATCCGTGGCATGGCCGAGGAGGGGAGGGTCTTCAAAGGGGTGCTGTATGCCGGCATCATGGTCACACCCGAGGGGTTGAAGGTCCTGGAATTCAATGTGCGCTTCGGTGATCCCGAGGCTCAGCCGATCCTCTTCAGGCTCAAGACCGACCTCGTTGACATCATCGAGGGGATCCTTAATGACCGGCTCAGTCAGGTCCCTATCGAATGGAAGAACGGCGCCAGCGCCTGTGTGGTCCTGGCTTCAGGCGGGTATCCGGGGGCCTATGAAAAAGGGAAGACCATCTCCGGTCTGGACAGGATCCCGGACACCGAGGATCTCCTGGTCTTTCATGCGGGGACGAGAATGGTGGATGACAGGATTGTCACAGCCGGCGGCAGGGTCCTGGGGGTCACGGCCCGAGGGGAGACCCTGGCTTCCGCCCTGAACAAGGCCTATGATGCCGTAAACCTGATTGACTTTAAGGGAAAGCACTTCCGCACCGACATCGGGCAAAAGGGGTTGAAGATGCTGTGCGAGCAGGGATAGCGGGGATTATGCCTGTTTGCCGGGGCCGGGGGCAAAGGAACCGCAGTTCATGGGGAGTCCATCAAACTTGAAAATGTAGATCATCTCCAAAAGAGTGGGTGAAAACATCAGGGGTCAAGGGGTCAAGGATCCCAGGGGTCAAGTGAACCCCGTTAGAGGTTGTCCTCTAACGGGGTGAAGTGCTAAAAACATAAGGGGCCGAGGGTCCTAGGGTTACGCTTAGCGTGTCCCGCTTTTCTATATCCTTGCCGTCTACGACGGCTACTACACTAAGGCATCTTGGGGTCCAGTGTTTTTCTCTGGAGATTTTGCTTGCGTTTCAGTATTTCACCCCGTTAGAGAGCTCGTCTCTCTAACGGGGTTCACTCGAACCCTTGACCCCTTGAACCCTTCTTACCCACTATATGGGAGAAGAACCGAAAATGTTTATATATAGGAGGGGACAATGACGAAACCGCTGGTAGGGATTATCATGGGGAGCGAGTCGGATCTTTCGGTCATGAAGGAGGGCGGTGCGATCCTGCAAAGCTTTGAGATTCCTTTCGAGATCCGGGTGATCTCGGCCCACAGGACACCGGATCTCGCAGCCGAGTATGCAAAGAAAGCTGCAGGCCGGGGGATCAAGGTGATCATTGCCGGGGCCGGGGCTGCCGCACATCTGGCGGGGGCTATGGCCGCCGTCACGGACCTTCCGGTGATCGGGGTTCCCATCTCGTCTACCCCGCTGAATGGGTTCGATGCCCTTCTGTCTACGGTGCAGATGCCCGCAGGCGTTCCCGTTGCCGCCATGAGCATCGGGGTTGCCGGGGCCAGGAATGCCGCACTCTTTTCTTTGCGGGTCCTCGCGCTCAAGAGCGTGCCCTTGAGAAAACAGCTCGCGGAATTCAAGAAGAACCAGCGCAGGAAGGTTGAAGAAGCGGACCAGCGTGTGAGGGAGCAGCAATGAAGAGGTTAGGCCTTGTTTTTCTTTTCATCTTCTCAGTTCTACTCATCGTTCCAAATGCAGGGGGCGAGTCAGGGTCTCAGCCCGCGACCGGGATCTCGGAGCAGGAGATCCAGGACTTCCTGCAGAAAAAAGAAGCCAGGCTCTCGCTGAATGCCTGTCTTCAGCTTGCCCTCAAGAACAATCTGGAGATCGCCATCCAGAGGGTTGAGCCTGAGATCAGCGAACAGAAACTGGTGCAGGAGAAATCGGTTTTCGATTCCAGGGTATCCGTGGGCGTTTCAAAGGACCAGTCTGTGAAACAGACGAGTTCATCCTTTGCATCCCCTCCGGAGAACAAGAATCAGGATTACAATATCAATGCCGGCATCGCCCGGAAGTGGGCACCCGGAACCGAGACCGATCTTTCCGCCGTCAACAACAGGAACGAAACCAATTCGGCCTTTGCAGGCCTGAACCCTTCATACTCTTCCGAGCTGATCCTTTCCCTGACCCAGCCGCTGCTCAAAGATTTCGGGATCGGGACCAACACATCCGGGATCCGGATCGCCGCAAACAACAAGGAGATATCCAGGTTTCAATTTCAGAGCCATGTCATGCAAATCCTCTTTGATGTCGAGTCCATCTACTGGGAGCTCGTTTATACCATAGAGGATCAGAAGGTACAGCAGGAATCCCTGCAGCTCGCGGAGGATTTTCTGAAGATCACCCGGAGCAAGGTGGATGTGGGGGTGCTTCCTCCCATAGATATCCTGGAGGCTGAAGCCGAGAAGGCGGCGCGGGAAGAGGGGGTTATTACGGCCGAAGATGCCCTCCGGGATGCAGAGGACAGCCTTCGCAAAGCCCTCAATCTCACGGATGATCCTCGATACTGGGAGATCAGGCTGACCCCGGCGGATGAACCGGTGGTGGCAGCGGAAATCGAAGATCTCCCCGAACAGATCAGAACAGCCATGGAAAGCCGTCCCGATATCCATCAAGCCAAGGTGGATCTGGAAAACAAACAGATCCAGTTGAAATACACAAAGAACCAGCTTTTCCCCCGGGTTGATCTGGTCGGATCTATCGGCCTCAGCGGACTTTCAGGCGCGGCGCAGCCGCAGCCGGATTTCCGGAATCCGGGGGCGACCACAGAAAATCCCTTTGGAGGGAATAATCCGGATTCCTTGAGAGAACTCAAGTCCGGGGATTACTATTCGTACACTGTGGGTATCAAGGTAGAGTATCCCCTAGGCAACCGTTCAGCCAGAAGCGAGAAGGTCATGGCCGACCTGGAGAATCAGAAGGCCGTCATGGCAGTCAAGGACCTCGAAAACCAGGTCATCCGGGATGTGAGGGAGGCATACCGGCAGATCGAGACCGACAGGAAAAGGGTCGCCGCGGCCGAAGCGGCCCGGAGGCTCGCTGAAGAGAGGCTCCGGAGCGAGACCCAGAGGTTCGAGGTCGGGCTGGGCATCAGCCACGATGTCCTGGAGTATCAGGAAAAACTTTCTACGGCAAGGAGCCGGGAACTCCGGGCCCGTGTTGACTTCCGAAAATCCCTGGCCCATCTTGAGCAGATCAAAGGGACACTGCTGCAAAGCAAGGGGATCGGTTTGTGATCCTGGACGCCGGATGGAAAAGGAAGAAACCATTCGATCGTTGACAAATCTAAGGTGCTATGCAATAGTGTTGTTTATTCTCACAGAGAATAACAAAACGGTTGACTAAAACACAAAAGAGGTGAAATTCTGTTATGAAGAATCCGGTGAAGGCAATCGAAGTTACGGGTACCATTGACGCGAGGCATCGGCTTGTCTTGGATGAACCATTGCCGATAGAAGGCCCGGCCCGCGTGCGTGTTGTCATTCTTGTATCCGAAAATACTGAGATAAATGAACAGGAGTGGCTTAAAACAGCGGATAGTAATCCGGCTTTTGACTTCTTGAAGAACCCTGCAGAAGATATTTATGCCCCTACAGACGGGAGGCCCTTTCATGACAAGGGGTAAGGTCGTCCTGGTACCATTTCCTTTCGATGACCTTACGGCAACCAAGGTCCGGCCGGCTGTATGTTTAACCGATCCAATCGGTCCTTACCGCCACGTTATCCTCGCCTTTATTACCAGTCAAATTCCAACTGATTTACTTGAATCGGATCTGGTGATCGACTCACGGTATACGGGTTTCGCGGAAACCGGACTGCGAGCGCCCTCGACTCTTCAGTTACACCGGCTTATGACCATTACCAGTTCGATGATCCGGCGTGAATTGGGGGAATTGACTCCTGCGATGTATCGTGAAGTGAGCGATAGACTGAGAAAGATATTCGGTTTTTTTTAGGAGGTCCTCCATGTCCGCCCAGATTCCGTTTTCTCCCTCGTAGACCCGCTCTTCTTCATATTTCTATGGGATTCTTCTTCTCAGGGTAGAAATACACAGCGATGTCCACGTCCGACAGCCGGGTTGCCTTACCCCGAGCCTGCGGCCGTCAGAGCGCGCTCACGGGGATGGATTGAGCAAAGGAAGTCAGGGGCAACGGCGTCTCGGCCAGATTCAGCATCTGTCCGGTTCGAGCAGCCGCAACTCCGAGGAAACGGACGAAGGCCGTCTCGTCCATTATGCATTCATGTTGCATAATAGACGATTTTGGCCGGACCTGCCAAGCCCAGATTCCTGCTCGTCCATACTTTTCAGCCACTTACAGATTGGGCAAGTTCAAGTCAGTCAGGTCCGTGCAGATCTTGAAGTTACCCAGCCGGGCATAAGATTTCGGTCGTTCTGTATAATATACTTTGAAGATAAGGAATGTTTGAGGAATGTTTGGGGACGGTTCCGGAATAGTTCATCTTTGTCAAAGTGTTACAGATTAATTTTTACGACGGAAAATCAGAGACCGTTTAAAAAAAAATATTTGTTTTTTAAAGATGGGCTAAGACTACTCTGTCACACGCCAAAGCGTGCTGATCGGCAGGGCCGCATACCGGTCACCGAACGGCACGGCGGCATCGCCGTCATAGAGAACAATACCGCGATGAAACTTCTTGCCGGCCAAGTCCGCCAGAACCTTCAGCCCGGCGAAGTCTTTCTCAGCAACGCTTGCAGCGGATTTTACTTCGATCCCCACGACCCTCCCCCGTCCGTCTTCCATCACTGCGTCGACCTCTTGACCGGAAGCGGTGCGGAAATAATACAGGGCACAAAGCGTCTTGTTCCAGGTTGCCTGCTTGCGCAGTTCCATGACCACGAAGGTCTCCACGAGGCGGCCAAAGAGCTGCAGGTCTTCGGGATGATCCTGTCCGGAAGCGCCTGCGAGCCGGCTCGTAAGGCCGCTGTCTATCAAATGGATCTTGGGGGACTTCACCAATCGTTTGCTCCGGTTTGTGGACCACGCAGGCAGCAATTGTGCGAGAAACGTAGTCTCCAGCAGGCTCAAATAGCGCCGCAGGCTTGTGTGAGCAATCCCAGACGACCGGGACAGTTCGGACATGTTGAGGAGGCCGCCGCAACGCGCCGCAAGAAGAGAAAGCAGCCGCGGCATGTCGGTGAGTCCCTCGACATGTGCGAGGTCACGCACATCACGTTGCAGAATGGTGGTAATGTAGGCCCCGAACCATGCCTGCCTGCGCTCTGAAGCGCTCCGCTCCACCGCCTCGGGATATCCGCCGGTAAGAACGCGCCTTGCGATGTCACGATCCACCGGTCCAGCCTTCGCCGGCTGTGGGAGGCCGGAAGAAAACACCGCGTCAATGAATCGCTCCCTCTGCCCGGCCAGCTCGCCCTGCGAAAGGGGCCACAGAGTCACGATCTCCATCCTGCCGGCCAATGACTCAGAAATTCTGGGCAGCATCAATATGTTCGCCGAGCCGGTCAGCAGAAACCGGCCAGGCCGGCGGTCGGCATCGACCTGCTGTTTGATGGCCGGGAAAAGGTCCGGTGCCTTCTGAACCTCGTCAATAATGATCATGCCATCCTGCTGCCGGACAAACCCGGCCGGATCGGCGGTCACGGCTGCCAGAACTGTAGCATCGTCCAACGTCAGATAACGGCCGCCCAGCTCCCCGGCGAGGTTCTCGACAAGGGTCGTCTTTCCAGTCTGTCGCGCCCCATGGAGCAAAACCACCGGTGTATCCGCCAGAACCGCCTGCAGATAGTCTTTGATATTTCTCCGATACATGGCTAAATATTAGCCATTTAATGGCGAAATTGCAAGCATAAAATATGTTCTGATGCTATGATTGATTAACTACCCGTCTGAAGTTTCTTCCCATTTTCCTCGAAGATCCTGGATTTGAGCCATCCGAGTTTGTGCAGGCGGAAGCGGATTGCGGTTTCGAGCACGCCCAGGCCGTAGGTCACGCTTCTTGAAAAGTTGATGGAGGAGGCCTCCTCGAAATATTTTGTGGGGCAGGTGATCTCCGCGATGGAGAATCCGAAATAGATGATCTGGGCCAGCATCTGATTGTCGAAGACAAAATCATTGGAGTTCTCCAGGAGCGGGAGCGTCTCCAGGACCTTGCGGGAGAAGGCCCGGTAGCCCGTATGGTATTCCGAGAGCTTGTGCGCGACAAGGACATTCTCCAAGGCCGTGAGAAAGCGGTTGCTGAAATATTTGTAGAGCGGCATGCCTCCGGCCAGGGCGCCTTTTCCCAGAATCCTTGAACCCAGGACCACGTCATAGAGTTCTTCGGAGATCATGGAGGCCATGGCCGTGATGAGCTTGGGCGTGTACTGATAGTCGGGGTGGAGCATGACTACGATATCAGCGCCATGCTTTAAGGCCTCGGTATAGCAGGTCTTCTGGTTCCCGCCGTAGCCCAGGTTCTTTTGATGCACGAAGGTCTTGATCCCGAGTTTTTGCGCCACTTCGGTGGTCCGGTCCGAACTCCTGTCGTCCACCAGCAAAACCTCGTCTACGATACCAAGGGGGATCTCCCTGTAGGTGGCCTCCAGGGTCTTCTCGGCGTTGTAGGCCGGAAGGACAACGATAATTTTTTTGCTATTTAACATATCGAATCTTTTCTCCTTGCCCTTGTCCTTTTTCCGGATGTGGGAGAAAAAGGTGAAAGGGGCAAAAAAATTATTACACAATCTCCCCGATCAAATCATATTCATGGGCATCGGTGATCTTTACATTAAAGAATTCCCCGACCACGGCGTCACCCTTGTTGATCAGGACCGAACCGTCAATCTCCGGGGCCTGGCCGTAGTAACGGCCGGAAAGCAGAAGGTCGGTCTCGGGCGACGTCCCTTCGACCAGGACCTTTTGCACCGTCCCTACCCGCCCCCGGTTTTTCTGTTTGGATATGCCGGCCTGAAGGTTTAGGATCGTATTCAGCCGTTCGGTCTTGATCTCATCTGCGATCTGGTCCGGAAGCTCTGCCGCCTGCGTTCCCTCTTCCTGTGAGTACGCAAAGGCGCCGAGATGGTCGAAGCGGGTCTCTGAAACAAAGCCGCATAGTTCCCGGAAGGCGTCTTCGGTTTCGCCCGGGAAGCCGACCATGAGGGTCGTTCTCAGGACCAGTCCCTGGACAGCCTTCCGGAGTTTCCTGATCTGTTCGCGGATGGCTGAAGAGCCTG
>MNYV01000129.1 GCA_001873285.1 Nitrospirae bacterium CG2_30_53_67 | reverse complement strand
AGGGAAGGGCAAGCACGACGAAGATATTCAGGATCAGATTATAGAGAAAAAACACACGCGGTCTCTCTCATGAAATTCGGTTAAACGGTTTAATGGTTTAACGTTTTGAACCTTTTATTTCAAAAAATAATGGTCCGAGGCCTCGGTCACGCTCTGCAGCCTCTGCTCGGCTTCGGCCCGCAGGGCTTCCATCTTCTCCCCTCGGGCATCATCGGGAACCCGAAAGGGCTCGCCGAAGACGAGCACGGCCCTGGAAAAGGGATAGGGGAACCTGAACCGGTCCCAGCTTTGAAACACCTTCATCCGGTTGAAGCTGATGGAGACCGGCAGGATGGGGACCCCTGCGCTCCTGGCCGCAAGCAGCGCCCCGATCTGCATCCGGTACAGGGGCCCTCGAGGACCGTCCGGTGTAATCCCCCCGTTCCCCCCTTCCCGCATTAAACGGGCCAGGTCGGATATGGCCCTCATCCCCTCCCTCGACGATGAGCCCCGGATCGCCCGGATCCCGAAGATACGGGCCACTCTGGTGATGAGATCCCCGTCGCGGCTCTTGCTGATCATCATGGTCAGCCTCTCCCTGCGGAGGTAATAGCAGGTATAGAGGAGCCGGTTGTGCCAGAATGCAAAAAGGACCGGGCGTCCTTCCTTCTTGAACCGGTCCAGGCGCTCCCTGCCGACCACATCCAGCCGGAGGGTCAGAGCCGTGAGCTTGATCACCAGAGAGGCCGCGGCGGGGAGCAGGATGCCGGTCCACCTTGTATGGTTCATTCAGCCGCTTCCTCTCGAGGGTTCTCCCCCTCCTGGAACTGCCGTTCGTAGAGCTGCCTGTAGATGCCGCCATTCCTGAGGAGGTCTTCGTGCCGTCCGCTCTCCGCAATCTTCCCTTCCTGGATCACCAGGATCCGGTCCGCGCCGGTGATCGTGGAGAGACGGTGGGCGATGACGAAGGTGGTCCTCCCCTTCATCAGGTTGTTGATGGCGTCCTGGACCACGCGTTCGGATTCCGTGTCCAGGGCCGATGTGGCCTCATCCAGAATCAGGATCGGGGCGTTCTTGAGCAGGGCCCTGGCGATGGAGAGCCGCTGTCTCTGCCCTCCGGAGAGGGTCATCCCGCTCTCTCCGATCTCCGTGTCGTATCCCTGGGGCATTTCCATGATAAAGGCGTGGGCATTGGCCGCCTTGGCGACTCGGATGACTTCATCCTCGGAAATATCCTCCAGTCCGTAGGCGATATTGTTCCGTACCGTATCATTGAACAGGATGGTCTCCTGGGTCACCATGGCGATCTGCGACCGGAGGGACTTCATGGTCACATCCCGGATATCCCTGCCGTCGATCCTGATGGCACCTCGGGTCACATCGTAAAACCGGGGAACCAGATTGACCATCGTGGTCTTGCCTTCCCCGCTGGCCCCGACCAGGGCAATCACCTCTCCTGGTTTGACCGTGAGCGAGACCCCCTGGATCACCATCCTGTCTCCGTAACGGAAATAGACGTCGTCGAAGACCACCCCCTCGTGCACAGGAGCGAGTTCCATGGCCCCCTTACTGTCCTCGATCTCGGGCGCCTGGTCCATCAAACCGAAGATCCGGTCGGCCGCAGCCATCCCCTCCTGGATCATATAATGCACCTTGCTGAGTTTTTTGACCGGGGAATACATCATCACGATCGCCGCCATGAGCGTGGTGAACGCGGCAAAGTCCATTCTCCCATGGATCACGCTGAACCCTCCGATGTAGATCACGAGGGATACCCCGATCCCCTCGATCAGGTCCATGATCGGCTCGGAGAGCCCCTTGACCACATTGGATTTAAGCCGGGTACGATAGAGCTGATGGCTTCGGTCTCTGAACCGTTTATTCTCATAGGCCTCCATGCCGAAGGCCTTGACGATCCGTATCCCCGTGATGGTCTCGTGGAGGAAGCTGCTGATGATCCCGAAATTGACCTGCGTCCTGGTGCTGATCTTCCTGAGCTTCTTTCCGAACCGGACCACGGGGATGGTGGAGATGGGAAGGATCACGACGAAGATAATGGTGATGAGCGGGTCCTTGAGCACGGCCACGATAAATAGGATCACGATGGTCATGCTTTCCATGATCATTTCAGAGAGCGCCTTGGAGACCGATTCCTGTACGAGGTTCACATCGTTGGTGATCCTGGACATGAGGATGCCGGTCGGGTTCCGGACAAAAAACGACAGGGACATCTTCAGGAGATGCTCATAGACGGCGTTCTGGATGTCGCGTATGGTCCGCTGGGAGACCAGGGCCATGAAATAGGCCTGCCCGTACATCCCGAGCCCTCGGAAGATATAGACGGAGAGGATGGCTGCGGGCATGAGGGTGAGCATGGACTCTTTCTTGGAGAGGAATATCCCCTGTGCGAGCGGTCCGGCCACCCACGCCAATCCCCCCTTGGCCAAGGCAACCGATCCCATGCAGACAAACGAAAGTGCAAAATACCCCTTATACCGGATCATGAACTGGAGGAGACGCTTATAGGTTTTCATCCCTTCCCCTCGAGACATTGCACGACGACCTCGGCCGCGCGGGCCGAGGCGCCCGGTCCGCCCAGACGGGAGACCGCTTGCTTAAGTTTTTTAGAAATCTCTGCGGACCGCACCCTGTCTTTCAGGACATGGAGGACCTCCTTCATGATCCGATCGGGGGTGAGCTGGTCCTGGATCAGCTCCGGGACGATCCGTTCCCCGGCCACCATGTTGATCAGGCCGATATGGGGAACACGGACGAGCCGGCTGGCCATGAGATAGCTCATCCTCGACATCTTGTAGACGATCAGCATGGGAACTCCGAGGATGGCCGTCTCGAGTGTGGCCGTGCCCGAGGCCACCACGGCGAAATCCGAAAGTGCGATCGCATCATAGACCCGGTCCCTGACCAAGCGAATGAGGATACCCGTCTCCTGGATCATCGGCTGAATCTTTTCCTCAGAAACCGTGGGAGCCACGGGCAGGAGATACTGAATGTCCGGAACCTGTTCCCGGATCAGATGCGCCGCCTTTAAAAAGATCGGCAGGAGCTGCCGGATCTCGTTCTCCCGGCTTCCGGGGAGAAGCGCCACCACAGGAGATTTTTTCCTGAGCCCGAACTGCTCCCTGGCCTCGCCTGCAGGGAGTGAAGGCCTGACCACGTCGAGCAGGGGGTTCCCCACGAAGACCCCCTTGTCCCCGTAGAGGGGGGCCTCAAAGGGGAGAATGACCATGATCTTCTCCACCAGTTTCTGAATGGTCCGGACCCTTCCCCTGCGCCAGGCCCAGACTTGGGGACTGATGTAGTAGATGACCGGGATCCCCATGCGCCTGGCCGTCTTTCCCGCCCTGAGGTTGAAGTCCGGAAAATCCAGGAGGATCAGAAGATCGGGCCGGGCCCTGCGCATCGTCTCCTTGACCATACGAAAGGCCTTAAGAATGTTTCGGACTTTGGAGAAGACCTCGGAGAACCCGGTCACGGCGATCTCTCGGTTATTCAGGATCAGATCCACCCCGGCATCACGCATCCTGCTCCCTCCGATGCCTGTAAAACGCGCATCCGGGATTAACTTCCGGATCTCGAGGACCAGAGAGGAGGCATGCAGGTCGCCGGACGCCTCACCGGCTATGATCATGATGCTTTTTTGGTCTGACATCTGCGGTCCGCTCAAGAATTTTTCTGAGCTGAAGCGGCCCTATTCTTAAATGCGGCGGCATTCGAGTGCATCACCCTATTTACGAACAGGACCACTAAGCGCCGATCTCCCGAAGGATGCTGGTCGCCACCTCCAGGGCCTTCATCCCTTCCCGGCCGGAGACCACCGGAGCGGCTCGAGTCCGGACCGCTTCAACAAAGGCTGTAAGTTCCACCTTCAAGGGCTCCTCCCTCCCGATGGAAATCTTCTCCTCGACAATCCTGGGCGGATGCCCGTCGAGAAATGCCTTTGGGTCCCCGATCCTCCGGTAGCAGGCCACCTTTTGTTCCTGAAAATCAATTGAGATATAGGCGTCGGGCTGAAAGAACCGCATCTTCCTCTGCGGGTGGGTGGAAACCCGGCTGGCCGTCACATTGGCCACACAGCCGTTCTCAAACTCGAGCCTGGCATTGGCAATATCCACATTCGACGTGATCACCGGAACCCCCTTGGCCCGGATCTCCCGGACCGGCGAGTGGACCAAGCTGAGGATGATATCGATATCATGGATCATGAGATCCAGGATCACATCCACGTCCGTGGCCCGCCCCGTAAAGGAGCTGAGCCTATGGACCTCGATGAAACCGGGATTCTTGACCAGCCGTTCCAGTTCCCGCACGGCCCCGTTGAACCGCTCGATATGTCCGACCTGCAGGATCCTTTGATTCTGATCGGCAATCCGGATCAGTTCCCCGGCCTGTGCCAGGGTCTCGGTCATGGGTTTCTCGACGAGGACATCCACACCCTGTTCCAGGAAATCCTTCGCTATCTCAAAATGCGTGACCGTCGGGGAGACGATACTCACGGCATCCACGTCCGGGATCATCTCCCGGTAGCCGCGAAAGACCCTGACTCCGTGCCTTCCGGCGATCTCTTGGGCTCGGCCCGGGTCCACGTCCGCCACACCCTCAAGCCGGATCCCGGGCATCTCCGCATAGTTCCTGACATGGTGCTGTCCCAAGTATCCGACCCCCACGACGCCCACCCGAATCAACTGCCCATTTTTCTTTTTTTCTGATTTCGCCATAATATACGTTTTATGAATCGAAGGACTTAACGGGTAAAAAAGGGGTCGAGGGGTCAAGGATTCAAGTGAAATACTAAAAAGCAAGTAAAATCTCCAGAGAACAACACTTGACCCCTTGAACCCTCGGACCCTTGGCCCCTTATGTTTTTAACACTTCACTTGACCCCTTATACCCTCACACGCCCTTCCCGTACCGCTCCACGATCCTCTCCACGATATCGCTCGTGGACTTTCCCTTAACCACCGGGATCAGGGCGACCCGGCCGCCATAGGACTCCACCAGGTCTGCGCCCACCACCTCGCTCTTCTTGTAGTCTCCGCCCTTGACCAGGATATCGGGCTTCAGTTTCCGGAGCAGGTTCAACGGGGTCAGTTCATCGAAGATGACCAGATAATCCACACAGTCGAGCGCCGAGAGGATATGCGCCCGCTCCTCCTGGGAAATCAACGGACGCCGCTTGCCCTTGAGCCTGCGCACGGATCCATCGCTGTTCAAACCGACCACCAGGCAGTCTCCAAGACGCCTGGCCTCCTGCAGGTACCGGATATGCCCAACATGGAGAAGGTCGAAACAGCCGTTCGTAAAGACGACCTTGCGTCCCTGCTTCCGGATGCTCCGGATCTGGTCCTTAAGTTCCTGCAGCATGAAGATCTTGCGGGCGGAGGTGTCGAGGGTATCCCGGTCGTAATCGAGGATCTCCTGCGGAGCGGCCCTGGCCGTTCCGACCTTGCCCACGACAATCCCTGCCGCGGTATTGGCCAGGGCCGCCGCGGTCTCAAGATCGTATCCCGCGGAAGCAACCAGCGTTAAAACCGCAATCACGGTGTCGCCTGCCCCTGAGACATCATAGACCTCCCTGGCGACCGTGGGAATGACGGTGAAGTCTTTCCTGTTGAGAAGGGCCATCCCGTCCTTGCCCAGCGTGATCAGGCAGGCCCGGCTCTTCAAGATTCGCTGCAAATGCCTTGCGGCATTGAGCATATCTCTTCGGCTTTGCACGGGCCGGCCGCAGGCCTCCTCGGCCTCCTTGCGGTTGGGGGTCAGACAGGTGACCCCGCGGTAACGGCTGAAATCGTGTCCCTTGGGATCCGCAATAACTATCTTTTTCGCCTTTTTCGCCGCATGGATCGTCCCTGCGAGAACCCCAGGGGTCAACACCCCCTTCCCGTAATCCGAGAGGATCACGGCATCGCAGTCCTGAACCTGCCTGTAGATATAATGCAGGAGACGGGACTCCGAGGCCCTGCTCACCGGGGTTTTATACTCTCGGTCTATTCGCAAAAGCTGCTGGTTCTGTCCCATGATCCTGGTCTTGGTGGAGGTGGGACGGCCCGGGTCCGTGACCAAGCCCTGGATCCGGACCCCTTGCTCCTGAAGACGCTCCTTCAGGAAGGTCCCTTTCTGATCCCGGCCCACGACCCCGACAGGATAGACCCTGGCCCCCAGGCCGGTCAGGTTGGAGACCACATTCGCGGCCCCTCCCATGACGGCATTCTCGGACTGGACATCCACCACCTGGATCGGGGCCTCCGGGGAAATCCGTTCGATCTTCCCCCAGATATACTCGTCCACCATCACGTCCCCGACCACGAGGATCTTCCGGCCTTTGACCTTTGAAAGGATTTCCCGTATCTCATCCCTGGTCATGTTAGTACCGTCCTATCTTGTATATTTTTCATACCGCAATAAACTGTATTAAAAATTGGTTCTTCTCCCATTTAGTGGGTAAAAAGGGTTCGAGGATTCCAGGGTTCAAGGGGTCAAGTGAAATACTTAAATAAAAGAAAAATCTTCAGAGAAAAACACTGGATCCCAAGATTCCTCAGTATAATAGCCGTCGCAGACGGCAAGTATATAGAAAAGCTGGACACGCGCAGCGTAACCCTTGACCCCTGATGTTTTTTAGCACTTCACCCCGTTAGAGGACAACCTCTAACGGGGTTCACTCGACCCCTTGAATCCTTGGACCCTCGGACCCTTAAGTCTTGAAAAGCACTTCACTTGGCCCCTGGAATCCTTGACCCCTTGACCCCAAGATGCCCTGAAAAAATAGAGAAAAGCGGGGCACGCGCAGCGTAACCCTTATGTTTTCAATCACTCTTTTGGAGATGATTCGAGTTTCTCCAGTATGGCCCTGGCCAGGAGGGGGATCATGATCTCATGGTGCCCGGTCAGGGCGTATCCCCTCCCGCCCTGACGAGTGGGACGGCGGACCACGTTCTCCCTGGGCCGGTAGTGCTGAATCATGTCGAGATTCACGGTCACAAAGTCAGAAACATCGTGACCGAGGTTTCGGGCCACGCTGAGGGCCTTGAGAAAAACCTCAGGGAGAATCACGGCGGACCCGATATTCATCCAGACCCCGCCCCGCCCCAGGTCCGCCACCACCGAGCAGAGGAGTCTGAAATCCGTGAAGGAGGCCTGCCCCATGAGCGCGCCGTCCATGGCCGGGTGCATGTGGATGATATCGGCGCCCAGGGCCGCATGCACGGTTGCCGGAATCTTCTTTTTCGCCGATGCAGACAGGATACTGTACTGATGATGGGGAGGCTTCTTCGAAAGAATATACCGGCCCAGGGACTCTCCATACCCCCACCCTCTGGGAACCCCCAGAGACAGGGCGTCCATAATGTCCCTTCCGGTCTCGTCAACCATCCCGAACCTCCCGGTCCGGATCTCCTCCTCAACGTCCTCGGAACTCCCGCCGATGAGTGCGATCTCGTAGTCGTGGATGCTCCCCGCCCCGTTCATGGCCACGGCCGTAACCACGTCTTTTCGGATCAGGTGGATGATCACCGGGGAGAGGCCGCACTTGATCACGTGCGCGCCCATGGCCATCACCACCGGCCGCCCCTGTTCACGGGCATGGACCACGGCGTCCGCCACCTCTCGAAAATCTCTGGCCGCCAGGATATCCGGCAGGGAAGAAATGAACTTTGAGAACCCCTCTCCCTTGCGGCTGACACGCGCAAAGTCATGGATACCGACCTTGTTTTTGCGTTTCTTGATCGGATAGGTCTTGACCTTTTTCAGATCCATGGGCTTGTAATCTTTCATCTGCAGATCCCCCGCTTGGACTCCCGCAGGAAATCCAGGAGTTCCCGAACCTCCGGGATATCCGCCGCCTCCTCAGAAACCCGTGCTATGGCATCCTGGAGCAGGAGGTCGGAGCGGAAAAGAATGCGGTAGGCGTTCTTGAGCTCCCGGACTGTTTCCTCGGAAAAGTTATTCCGCTTGAGTCCAACGGTATTAAGGCCGTGCAGTTCGGCCCGATTCCCTGTCACATTGCAGAATGGGGGGACATCCTTGGGTACGGCCGAGGCGCCGCCGATGATGGCATGCCTTCCCACGCGCACGAATTGGTGAATGGCCGAAAGCCCGCCGATGATGGCATGATCCTCGATCGTGATATGACCCGCCAGGGTCGCGGCATTGGCCATGACCACATGGTTGCCGATCCTGCAGTCGTGCGCCACGTGGCAATAGGCCATGAAAAAGTTATGATCCCCGATCACGGTCTCCCCGCCGCCGTGCTCGGTCCCACGATTCAAGGTGATAAACTCTCGGAAGACGTTCTCCCGCCCGATGATGAGGCGGGACGCCTCCCCCTTGAACTTGAGGTCCTGCGGGGGCTCCCCAATGGAGGAGAAGGGAAAGAAGACGCACTCATCCCCGATCTCAGTCCACCCTTGAATACTCACATGGGATTTTATCCTGACCCCTCTGCCGATCTTCACATGTTCCCCGATCGTACAGAAGGGCCCGATCTCCGCATCCTCTGCGATCTCTGCCTTGGGATGAATCATGGATGTCTTGTCTATGCTCATCATCCTTGCCTTATCGGTCCACAATGGTGGCGGTCAGCTCCGCTTCCGCCCCCTTCTTGTCCCCGACAAAGGCCTTGCCCGCAAACTTCATGA
>MNYV01000128.1 GCA_001873285.1 Nitrospirae bacterium CG2_30_53_67 | reverse complement strand
GTCCTCTTGCCTCCAAAAAATTATTCCCATCCCGTCCATTATCAAAAGTTAGATGTTCCACTGCCTGTGGGCCTCCCCTGGTCTGATTCAATGGCCCGTGGTCTGAGCGTCCAATACAGGCTCTTGGGAACGGATCGATTAAGGACTGAAACGGTCTTCCCCTGGCCCTATCTGAACGATACCCTTATAGCCAAGGACGTCTTCAGGCGTGCTCCCCATGTTAATGAGAGTGATATGCTGATGGTCGATGAAAAGACCAAGAAAATCTATTTCAGATCCGGCCAATGGAGTCTGGAACAGGATCTGATCATTCCAAAAGGTTACAGACTCGTGGCAGAAGGCGGGGTACAAGTGAATTTGAAGAAGGCTGCTAAGATTATCACCTTTTCGCCGGTGACATTCATTGGGTCCGAGGAGAACCCTGTCCGTTTCTATTCCTCTGATGCATCCGGTCAAGGCATGGCTGTCCTTGCGAGCGGAGAAAGGTCCGTACTGGACTATGTCTATTTTGATCATTTGTCCAACCCATCAGAGGGAGGATGGAATTTGACCGGGGCCGTCACATTCTATGAATCCCCCGTGAAGATAACCCATTGTCAATTCACGCGTAATCGGTCAGAGGATGCCTTGAATATCGTTCGCTCCGATTTTAATATCTCGCATACGCTTTTCAGTGAAACTACATCCGATGCCTTTGATTCAGATTTCAGCAAGGGGCAAATTATCGAATCGTCTTTTATCCATTGCGGGAATGATGCCGTTGATGTATCCGGAACCAATGTGACGTTAAATCAAATTGCCATCAACGGCACGGGTGACAAAGGGTTGAGTGTCGGTGAGAATAGTCAGATGACGGCTCATCAGATCAGAATAGCGAAATCAAAGATTGCCGTTGTCAGTAAAGATATGTCCGAGTTGACGATCGAAGGGATTGAGATCAAGGAAGCAAAGATCGGATTAGCCGCTTATCGGAAAAAGCCTGAGTTCGGCGAAGCGACTATTGCAGCGTCACATCTTCAGATGAATAACGTTGAGACCCCTTATTTGATCGAAGAGGGATCCCGTCTGACCGTGGACGGCAGCAATGTGGAAACAAATCAACAAGACGTTAAGCGTATTCTTTACGGGGAGGAAGACGGTGCTTCGAATAGGTAAGGCTTGGCTCGTCTTGTTATTTCTCCTGTCTTTGCTGCCTGGACCTGCGAAAGGTGTTCAAGCGCCGGACCATGGGTTTGCCTTAAAGCGCATCTCACGGCAGGGCCTGAATCTTCCGAAAGAAAGCGACACAGTTGATAACGAGCAGAGTTCTTTGAGGAGGGGGGTCTCCTTTGTCGTTCTCTCCCACATCTATCCCTTGTTATTCGGCGGAGCCCCGTCGGACATGGATCGGATGCTGAATGAGATTAGGAACTGTTCTCCCGACATCCTGATATTGACGGGTGATATTATAAAGGGTTCATGGAATGTCCGGGAATGGAAGCCGGAAATGTTTGAAGACAATGAGGCCCTGCGGGAGTCTCTGAATGCCCAGTGGGATTACGTATACTCGGTCTTTGAACGCCTTAACATTCCTGTCTGGATAGCGCCGGGCAATCACGACATCAGCAGCTATATACCGGGATATCGGGAAATAACACGTGACGTATTCAGTCACCGGGTCGGGGAGCCGTTTCACGCCAAAAGATTTGGAGACTATGATTTCATATTTCTCAATACCGTGCTTTCGGATGCAGAAAAGGAAACGTATGGTCTTGATGAAAAGCAGATCCAATGGTTGAGAGGGGGAATTGGCTCTCCTTTATTAAAGACCGGCTTTGTGTTCCTGCACCACCCTCTCTGGTATGGCGGCCTCCAAATACAACCGGGCAATGTCAACATGGAGGCCTCCGGCTGGATGCAGGAAGTTCATCCGTATCTCAGGGAAAAGGTGAAATACGTTTTCGCCGGCGATGGCGGGGACCGGTGGAACTTTCTGTTTTATGAGATACGGGATGATGTCCATTATTATGTCAACGGCTCGGGTCGAAGCGGTGTCTCCTTTCTTCATGTGGTGGCGGGGGAGGACGGGATTCAGGTCAAACCCCACTTTCTTGATATTCAATCCGTGAAACCGCAGAGAATGGATACGGAAAAGAATCTCATGCGAGTTGGTTTGAAAAAGATCGTGTTTGTTTTTCACAATAAATTCTTCTGGCTGGGTGTGATCGCGGCCTGTATCCCCCTGGGACTGACCATCTTTATTCTGATGAGAAAAACCGGATGACTACAATGCCGAGGGACCATGGGGAGTGCCGTTACGAGCGTAAGTTTGTTATTGCCCATCTGACCAGGCATGAGGTGGAGTCCTTTGTGAGATTCCATCCGGCCATGTTCTCTGAAATATATCGTCAGCGATATGTCAACAATATCTACTTTGACACGAACCAGATGAGCAATTACCATGACAATATTGATGGAAAGCGCCGAAGAATAAAGATTCGTATCCGATGGTACGATGCGCTCTTCGGAATCGTAAAAAATCCGGTTTTGGAGTTCAAGATAAAGTATGGCTTTCTGGGGCGGAAAGAATCATTCCCCCTCCCTCCCTTTGAACTAAACGATTCTTTCAACGCTCGGACCGTCGCAGAGGTGATAGAGAGATCCGATCTCCCGGAAATCAGAAAGCTGCAATGGCGTTCTTCATGCGCAACGCTTGTCAATTCCTACAAGCGGAGATATTTTGAATCGGCGGATCGGAATTACCGAATTACGATGGATACGGATCAAACATTCTATGCCGTGAATCATCATCACAACCTTTTTTTACATAGACTGACCGATGATCAACAGGTTATTCTTGAACTGAAGTACCATCGCGATATGGATGGTCAGGCCGAAAAGATTGCCGCTCACTTTCCTTTTCGATTGAGCAGAAGCTCTAAGTATGTAACCGGTTTGCAGAAATTATACCCTTGGTAGCTGAAGCAGAGCCATGTATTTTTGTTCGAATATGGCTAATGCCTGTTGGTAATTTAAGGATAGAATAGTATTATCTTCGCCTTTATCCTCTTGATAAACACTACGAGAAATAATCCTTCAGACTCGACAGCATGAGCGGTTTACATGGATCCGGATCTGAGACCTCTTCAGGATGGTGACCCGAAAAGCGTATGAAAGATAACTCCGAGCTTGTGCAACGCACGAAGGGGAAGCGACGGATGAAGAATTTATTTTTCGTGCTTGTTGCCTTTTTCATCTTTCTGGGAGTCTCGGAGGTTGTATTCAGGATGACGCACCTGTTCAATGCGAGGATCTCCTGTTCCGAGCCGGACCCTGTACTGGGCTGGCGGTTTACACCCGGGCGAAGCTATTGGTTTTATAAAGAGAATGATCATCCAATAACAGGACGGATCAACCGTTTCGGCTGGCGGGACCGGGAGTGGTCTTTAAGGCCGCCGGACGGCGTCTACCGCATAGCCGTCCTTGGAGATAGTTATGTGGAATCCTTCCAGGTGGAGACGGATCGGAACTTTCTCACTTTGACGGAAAAGGAATTCAACAAGGATCAGAACATCCGGTTGGAACTGATGAATTTCGGCCGGTCCGGATTTACTCAAACCGAGGAACTGCTTGTCCTGAAAAAACAGATCACTCAATTTTCACCGAATAGGGTCATCCTGTTTTTCCTGCCTGAGAATGATCTTACAGAGATCAGCAGAGAGACCACCTTTGAATTATTGCGTCCCTTTTACCATCTCTCCCCCAATGGGGAACTGATGCTCGATACGAGTTTTGTTGATACGCGGGAATTCAGGATCAAACAATGGATTAATTTCTTCACGCATCATTCGGCGCTGATCACCCTCATTGGAGAAAGGTATAATCTTTTACAGGCACAAGGTCTGATAAGGAAAAAAGAGAAAGAGCATGATCAAAAACGAGGCCAGGCAGAAAAGATCGAACGCTATTTGAGTCTATGTACCGACAAAGCTGATAGAACCTACCTGGAGAATTATCAGTTGAGTAAAAGATTAATACGGGCCATGGCGGATTATTGTAACGAAAGAAACATCCGATTGATGCTGGTCACCATCGATACGCCCGCTTACCTGCCTGAGATGGAAGCAAAAAATAAAGATATGGACGCGTCATTTAATGCGAATTTCTTTGAGGATGATTTGAAGAAGTTCGCGGCCTCCATCAACATAGATTATCTCGGCCTGCAAAGAATTTTCAGAGAATCTTATGAAAAGAAAAAAGTCCATTTGCATTGGGGTCATTGGAATTACCAGGGTCATCAGGTCGTTGGAAAGGCTCTTGCCGATAAATTAAGGTCAATAATAGAAAGAGAGGCGGTTCGGTGAATGCCTGCATCGTGATTCCCACGTATAATGAAGCGGGAAATATCGAGCGCATTATTGCACAAATTCTCGATCTTCATCCGGAGATTTATATCATCGTGGTAGATGACAATTCCCCCGATGGCACGGGGGCGCTTGTTGAAGCCCTGTCCCGCAAAGACCCTCGCGTTCACCTCATTCACCGGCCCCGCAAGGCCGGTCTCGGCACGGCGTATGTTGAGGGCTTCAAGCTGGCACTGGCAAAGGGCGCAGATCTGATTTTTGAGATGGATGCGGATTTTTCTCACGATCCGAGATACCTTCAGGATTTTCTGGAGGCATCGGAAAAGGCGGATCTTGTGATCGGGAGCCGCTACATCAACGGGGTTCGTGTCGAAGGATGGAAATTCAGAAGACTTCTGCTGAGCAAACTGGCCAACATGTATGTTTCGTACATTATGGTCAGACCTGTTTGGGATTTCACGGCCGGGTTCCGATGCTACCGGAGGGAAGTCCTTGAGGGGATCAATCTCGACGGCATCCGGTCCGACGGCTATGCGTTCCAGATCGAAATGACTTACTTGACATTTAAACATGGCTTTACTGTGCTTGAAATTCCCATTCTCTTCAAGGAAAGGGAATACGGGACGTCAAAAATATCCAGAAGGGTTGTATGGGAGGCGTTCTGGTTGACGCTGAAGTGCCGTGCCTCCGTCCTGGAGATCATCAAACATCTTTCATATCTTTTCAGAGATTATCGTGAATTTGTTGAGAAGAATGCAAGATCATAGGTGCGAACGTTAAGATGAAACTACGAAAAGATTTCCAGGAAAACCGATCCCCGTATTATCTGAGTTTCGTGATTGCGGTGACAATTATTATTTTGGTCAAAGACATTCACCGCGGAGAGTTCTGGTTTTCGGACGCGCCCCGGCACGCGATGGACGGTGTTTTCATATTGGATTTCATCAGGGACTTTCCCATCCTCCATTTTGTGGACTACATAGCCCAGTATTATACAAAATACCCGGCATTGAGCATCGGTTACTACCCGCCGCTCTTTGCCCTTGTGGAGGCGGGATTTTTTGCCTTATTCGGCGTCTCTGTGGTCAGCGCAAGGCTCACGGTCCTCTTCTTCGCTTTGATCGCCGTAACGTTCTGGTTCAAGCTCATCAGGCAAATCTTCAATGAAAAAATCGCTCTTTACTCCAGCATTCTGTTTATCACAACGCCCTTCATCGTGAAGTGGGCAAAAAGCGCCATGCTGGAAATGCCGTCTCTCGCGATGATCATCCTTTCCGTCTATCTTTTTTATAACTTTATTGAACGCGACAAGCCGAGATATGGTTTCTATACGGTTCTCTCGGTCTCTGCATCCGTCTACACCAAGCAGACATCCATTTTCATCCTTCTCACATTTTTCCTCTATTTCATTTTGACGAAGAATTATAAAAGGATGATGAGCAAGGATGTGATTCTTCTCAGTCTCAGTCTGTTCCTCCTCATTTCTCCTTTGGTATTCCTGACATTGCGATACGGTCAAATGAATATCGCCCAATCCATCGGAGGCATCTCCGCTCAGTCCCGTCTGCTCTTTTTAAAACCATGGCTTTTTTACCCGAGGGCCCTGTCCGAGGCGTTTACCATCCCCACGATGATGCTTTGCCTTCTTTCAATTTTTCTTATTTTTATAAGAAAAGACTATAAGGCGGCGGTTCTTTTCATTGCCTGGATTTTCGGGTTTTACCTTACGTTCAGTTATCTTAGAGTCAAGGATTCAAGGTATATCTATTTCTGGCTCCCTCCCTACGCCCTTTTTGCAGCGCTCATACTCAATGAAATTTCCTGGAAGATAAAGAAAATACCTGTTGCGCCCTTGTTACTCATGATGTTGTGCGTCTATCAATTCGTCTTGGCCATTCAGACCAGGATCCCCCTGGTTCAAGGTTATGAAGAAGCGGCCCGATATATCGTGGACAAGGGTGAACCAAGGGTTTTCTTCCAAGGGAGCGGATTAGGAAACGGCAATTTTGTTTTCTACATCAGGAAATTGGACAAGGAAAGAAGAATGATTATCTTCCGCGGGGACAAGCTCCTTGCTTCGTCTTCCGTGTTTTCAAAGTATCTGCTGGTCGAGTACGCGAAAAACATGGATGATACCTATAAACTCTTAGAGGCGTACGGGACCAGGTATTTTGTGATCGAAGAGGAATCGGACTTTAATATCAATGCCTATAAGATGCTGAGGCAGGCGTTGGAATCCGATCATTTTACACTGGAGAAAAAAATAAAGTTATATAATGAAGACAGTGCGAACAAGAATAAAATGATTTTGATCTACAGGATGAATGGAGATATTCCAGAGACGCGTGAAGACATTCATATCAGATTGCCCATCATCGGCTCGGAAATACGGGTCCCTTTAAAGACCTTGCCGAATTTTTACACGCCTGCTGATGATAAGATCAGCATACTTAGGGAATCTTTCAGGAAGAATAAATAAGGCTTATTCAGAGCCAAAGGGGATCTAAAGAGTGAAGGGTGTTCGTATCAAAATATTTTTCTGGGAAAGGCGGCCGTGATGGATCTGTCCGTTATCGTTCCTTTATATAACGAAAAAGAAAACGTGGACGAACTTTATCGGAGAATAAAGAGAGAGCTTCAGAAACTCTCTCTGACCTATGAGGTCATCTTCGTGGATGACGGCTCAACCGACGGCACCACGGAAGCCATAAAAGAAATCAAGAAGGCCGCTCCTGAGCTCAAAGTGATCATCTTCAACAGGAACTACGGGCAAAGCGAAGCCATGGCTGCCGGCTTTGAAGCAGCCCGGGGGGAGGTTCTCGTGACCATGGATGGGGATCTGCAAAATGACCCCGCAGATATCATTCGTATCCTCATGGCGGTCCGGTCCGGGTACCACGTTGTCTGCGGTTGGCGGCAGATAAGAAAGGATAACCTTTTCCTGCGGAGAATACCCTCGGCGCTGGCCAACGCCCTGATCGCTTATGTGACCAAGGTGAAGATCCGGGATCTTGGGTGCTCGCTGAAGGGATACAGGCGGGATATTATAAAACATATCCATCTGTACTCTGAGATGCACAGGTTTATTCCCATTGTTGCCGCGTCCATCGGGTCACGTATTACAGAAGTCCCTGTATCACACAAGCCCCGTGTCGCCGGGAAGAGCAAATACGGACTCTCAAGGACATGGAAGGTGCTGCTTGATCTTATCAAGATCAAATTACTTGTGGATTTTTCCTCCAAGCCGATGACCTTGTTTGGGCTGTCCAGCATTCCCTTCTGGTTTTTAGGCACGACCTTCCTGGGATTTTATTATTATGATTTCTTGAATCCATCGCTGGTTCCGGATCACGCCATCGTCACTCTGGGGTCCGGCATCCTTTTCATTTTCCTGGCTTTCAGCCTCGTGTCATTCGGTTACCTCATGGAGTTGGTTATTAAAACCGGAGACTATAAGCAGAACAAGATATTAGGAGACGTATCATGGATACAGAAGTGAAAATCGCTGTGGGATCTGAAGGGATCGTGAAGCAGGATACTGAAATATCGGTGATCGTTCCAGTCGTTGAAAGAAGCGATAACCTTGAGAGGCTCTTTCTCCTGTATTATGAGGAACTATCAAAGATAAAAAAAAGTTTTGAGTTTATATTTATTATTGATGCCCGCATGAAAAATGCCTATGACGAGATCAGACAACTTTCCCGTAAGAACCCAAACATACAGTTAATAATATTCCCCAGAACCTTCGGTGAATCGAATGCGCTTTCCGTAGGTTTTCAGAATGCCAAAGGTCGGTATGTTTTCACTCTTTCTTCCTATTTGCAGGTTGAACCGGAGGAGACAAAAAGGCTCTACGATGCATTAAACAACAACGAATGTGACATGGTGATATGCCGGAGATCGAGAGAGAACGACGCGTTCTTTAACAGGGTTCAGACCTTCCTGTTCCATAAAATTCTGAGGTTTTTTACGGGAACAAAATTCGGGGATATCTCCTGCGGCTTAAGGGCGATGAGGCGAGAGGTAGCTGAAGCCTTTGATGTGTACGGAGACCTTCACCGATTTATCCCGATTCTGGCGGAGCACCAAGGCCTTCGGGTCAAAGAGTTAGTCGTCAAGCAAAGGAAGGAGGACACATGCTTAAGGGTCTATAAGATATCTACATACCTGTACAGGCTGATTGATATTGTCACTCTTTTCTTCCTTCTACGTTTTACATACAGACCCATGAGATTCTTCGGGCTCATCGGTTCCATTCTCATCCTTTTTGGCGGCGCCATCAATGCCTTTCTCATATACAACCGCCTTTTTACACAAGGCTTTGCACTTCGAGACAAGCCTTCACTCTTCCTGGCCTCCCTTCTTATCGTCATCGGGATCCAGATCTTTGCGATCGGCTTTATAGGAGAGATTATCATTTATACCCACAGCAAAAAAGGGAAACACTTTAACGTGAAAGAGATGATAGAGTAAACATGAAGATCTTGATGATTGTGCCTCAGCCTTTTTTTACTCCTCGGGGAACACCCCTGAGTGTATACTACCGGGCAAAAGCTCTTTCGGATTTAGGTCATGAGATAGATCTGCTGACTTATCCGATCGGTGAGGATGTTGACATAGAGCGGGTGAACATTATCAGGAGTCCACGGCTTCCTTTTGTTTACGACATCAGAATCGGCCCGTCGATCGTGAAACTAATGTTGGATATTCCTCTCTTTTTGAAAGCGCTGCTTCTGCTTCATAGAAACAAGTATGAAATTGTTCATGCACACGAAGAGGCCGTCTTTTTTTGTCTGCTATTAAATCGAATTTTCGGCACCAGGTACATCTATGATATGCATTCAAGCCTTCCGCAACAGTTGGAAAATTTCAATTTTGCGAAACTTAAACCGCTCATCAGTATTTTTGAATATCTGGAAAGGCTTTCCATCGCCAGAGCGAGCGCCATCATTACGATCTGCAAGGAACTCGAACTGCAGGTAGAGAAATTTGGGTTTGCCGGCAAGAATGAGCTGATTCAAAACACATTGTTCTCCCCGATTGCATTCAAAAACAGCCCTTACAATGCAAATCTAAAGAATCTTATCAATACGGCCGGGAAAAAGGTTGTTTTATATGCGGGTACCTTCGAGCCCTACCAGGGTTTGGAGATGTATTTGGAAAGCATTGGAATCGTATTAAGAGAAAGGAAAGATCTCGTCTTTATCTTTTTAGGGGGGACTTCAGAACAGGTCCTTGAAATGCGCAGGAAGGCGGAAGAACTCGGGATCTCTGACCATGTTCTGTTTACGGGCCGACTTGACGTAAACCCTGTAAGGGAATTTATTAAAGAGGCTGACGTGCTGGTATCTCCCAGGCTGAAGGGAACGAACACCCCGCTTAAAATTTACGAGTACATGGCGAGCCGTGTGCCGATTGTCGCCACGAGCCTCAGGACCCATACCCAGGAGCTTGACGGGGAATGTGCCTTCTTGCGAGATCCTAATCCGCATGATTTTGCCGGAGGTATTCTTGAATGTCTCGAAAACGAAGAAGAAGCCAGAAGGCGAGCAACGAACGCCTATGAATGTTATAGTAATAAATATGGTGAAGAAATATATAAGCAGAGGCTGGAGAGGGTCATCGGAAGGGTTAAAACATAAAGCCTTTCCCATGGGCGCGTGAAATGTCAACCTGGATCGCGTCCCGTTGAAACAGTTTTTAAATGATATTAGTCGATGCCCACGTTCATTTCTATGATTGCTTTGACCTGACGGTCTTTCTTGATTCCGCGCTCTCGAATTTCCAGACCGCAGCAGAGAAACTTGGATGTCATAGCAAGTTCATGGCCGTTTTGTTCTTCACGGAAGGCAAAAGGGAAAACGGCTTTCAACGCATCGCTCGTCTGGTTGAAGGCGGGCAGAGGCAAAAGAGAGATCCAGTTCGGAGCTGGACCTTCCATCGGACAAAAGAAAACATTTCGATTTTAGGAAGGCATAACGGCAAACAAGGTATTTTCCTGATAGCGGGGCGTCAGATCGTGACAGCCGAAAACCTCGAAGTTTTGGCCTTGGGCGCCGAAGACGGCTTGAAATCGGGGGAACCCCTTGCCGAGACGCTTCAAACCGTCAAGGAGGCCGGCGCGATCCCGGTCATTCCATGGGGTGCGGGCAAATGGCTCGGACGTCGCGGGCGGATATTGAGAAAGATCCTGGAAGAAAATGGCGACCCCTGCCTGTTCCTGGGGGATAATGGCGGGCGTCCGAGATTCTGGCGCCATCCCTCTCATTTTATCCTGGCGGAGAAAAAGGGGATACGAGTCTTGCCGGGAAGCGATCCATTGCCTTTTGAAACCGAATGCCTTCGGCCAGGCAGTTTCGGCTTCTCACTGCAAGGATCCATTGACCCGCAACAGCCGGCAAAAGAATTAAAACGTCTACTTTTAGATCCAGCAACGCCCATACACTCATATGGAGAGCTTGAAAGACCTTTTCGCTTTTTTCAAAACCAGATGGCCATGCAAATATTGAAAAGAAAAAATCAGCAGAAACTCCGGGCAACCGAAAATTTACGGTGACCCTTTCTCCGATGCACCGGTATACAGAATACCGAGGGTGTTTCTTATAAGGCATCCGATGAAAAGAGACCTGAACAAACTTTCAAGCACCGAATATGATGTTGTGATTCTCGGTTCGGGCATTTACGGCCTCAGTACGGCATGGGATGCCGTGCTTCGCGGCCTGAAAGTTGCTTTGATTGATAAAGGTGATTTTATGAACGCCACGTCATCAAATAGCCTGAAAGTCATTCATGGCGGTCTCCGATACCTGCAGCATTTGGACTTCAGGAGGATGCGGGAATCCATTCACGAGCGTACGGCACTGATGAGGATTGCTCCTCATTTGATTCATCCTTTGCCTGTTGTCATGCCGACGTACGGCCATGCACTCAAGGGCAGATTCGCCATGTGGGCGGCTTCATTAGCAAACGATCTGATCGGGTTCGATCGCAACAAATCGAACGACCCTCATCAATATTTGCCGAGAGGCCGTTTGATCCCCCCAGAAAAACTGAAGGAATATGTTCCTGGATATGATGTTCATAATTTCAGCGGAGGAGTCGTATGGCATGACTGCCAATGTTACAATACGGAACGCTTAGGACTGTCTTATCTATTGTCTGCGGCCGATGCCGGAGCCGACGCTGCCAATTATGTTGAATGTACCGCGTTTTTAGGGGATGCACAAAAAGTCGCCGGCATTCAGGCCAAGGACTGCTTTACGGGAGAGATTTTTGACATCAGAGCCAAGATCGTGATCAATGCCTGCGGCCCATGGGTTGACGAGGTCCTGCGGAAGGCGCCCAAAAAGAACTCGGGGAGAAGGTTCCTGCCCTCCTCGGCAATGAATATTGTTGTAAGGAGAAAACTTCTGGGGTCACACGCAGCCGGCCTTCCCGGACCCTACGTTTACAGACAAGAAGGAGGACCCGTCTACAGAGGGAACCGGATACTGTTCTTTGTTCCTTGGCGAGACACCACCATCATTGGAACGGATCACCGGATATACGATGGCAATCCGGATGACTTCTTTCCGGACAATATGCAGGTCGAAAGCTTTCTCGACTCGGTCAATCGGGCCTACCCGAGCGCCGACATCAAACGAGAGGAGGTCAGTTTTATTCATAAAGGCCTTCTTCCCATGGCCGGAGCGAACGTTAAAACGGGAGAGGTCAAGCTGGAGAAAAGGTTCCGGATCCATGACCATATCCATGATGACAAGACCGATGGCCTGATCACCGTGGTCGGTGTGAAATATACGACGCACCGGGATGTCGCAAACAATATCATTACCCTGGTCTTAAAGAAGCTCGGCAGGACCCCCCCCATGTGCCGCACACAGGATACACCGGTGTACGGTGGGGACATCGATCGCTTTGAAGACTTCCTCAAGGAATCCTTGCGAACCTCGGCATTCAATGAACCGATTACCCGTCACCTCGTCTACAACTACGGCTCAAAATACAAGGATATCCTGAGTTATACCAAAGCAGATCCCTTCCTTGGCGAAACGGTTCCTGGATCAGCGGAAGTGCTCAAGGCTGAAATCCTAAACGGTGTCCGAAAGGAGATGGCGCTGAAGCTGTCGGATGTTGTTCTGCGGCGTACCGATTTGGGATCCGCCGGCAACCCCGGTGACGCTGCATTAAGAGCTGCCGCCGAAGTCATGGGGGGTGAGTTGCGATGGGACGACAGAAGAATTCAAAAAGAAATTGAAGAGACAAAAGCCCTATACCCTCCTCTAAACTGAGAGGCATCATTGAACCTTCTCCTTATTGCAAAGCCATAAGACAGAGCGATTATGTGCGGCATTGTGGGATACCTGCGGTTGGATGGACAACCTGTAGACTCGAGCATCATCGACAGGATGTGCCGAACCATTATTCACCGTGGACCTGACGATATGGGCGTCTACATCGGAGAAAATATCGGAATCGGAATGAGGCGCTTGAGTATTATCGACCTCCAAACAGGAAAACAGCCCATGTCCAATGAGGATGGACGTCTGCAGATCGTTTTTAACGGGGAAATTTACAACTACAGGGAGTTGAAGAGTGAATTGGTGAGCAGAGGCCATCAGTTCAGGACCGACTCCGATACAGAGGTCATCCTGCATCTCTATGAGGAGTATTCCACAGAATGCCTTGCTCATCTGATCGGAATGTTTGCGTTTGCAATTTGGGATCAGGAAAAGCGGGAGCTCTTCTGCGCCCGTGACCGCCTGGGTATTAAGCCCTTCTATTATTTTACCGACGGGGCAAGATTGATATTCGCCTCCGAATTGAAAGCGATCCTGGAAGAAAAGGATCTTCACGCCAAGCTGGACCTCCAGGCGTTGTCGCAATTTATCACGTTCGAGTTCATCCCCTTCCCGCGTACGTTGTTCGACAATATAAAGAAGATGCCGCCGGGTTACTTTATGCTGGCCAACAGTGGCGGTGTCACGCTCCACCACTACTGGCATCCTGAAGAGGTTGAGGAGAAAAAACGATCTGAGAACGAGGCGGCCGAGGAGCTTTATTCGTTGCTTAAGGATGCGGTTCGACTAAGGCTCAGATCGGATGTGCCTTTTGGCGCTTTCTTGAGCGGAGGGATTGATTCCGGATCGGTCGTGGGTTTAATGAGCGAGCTTCTTGACAGCAGGGTGAGAACCTTTTCCATAGGTTTTGAAAACCAGAGCTACAATGAACTGAACTATGCCCGCCGGGTCGCCGAAAGGTTTGACACCGATCATACCGAACGTGTCTTGAACCCCTCTGCCATCGAACTGATTGAGGAAATTGTGGATCATCTCGACGATCCGATCGGAGATTTCTCTGTTTTCCCGACCTATCTGGTCTCAAAAATGGCCCGGGAAAAAGTCAAAGTGATTTTGTCCGGCGACGGCGGAGACGAACTGTTCGGGGGGTATGATACCTATGTGGCCCAGAAGGTGTATGGATATTATTCCAAAATGCCCTCCGCTGCACGAGAGCGTTTTGTCGTACCCCTGGTGAAAATGCTTTCACCCACAAGCCGGAAGAAAGGGATCATCAACAAGGTCAAACGATTCGTGGAGGGGGCCTGTTATGCGGAAAGGTATGAACACTTTCGCTGGATGATTCACATGAACCCTGAACGGAACGGCGACGTTTTTTGTGCCGAAATAAGCCGTGGAATCAGCACAGATGACACCTTTGACTTCATTGAGAATTATCTCAACGGCAACCGGTTGAACGGACTCAACCGCTCCATGTTTCTGGACATAAAAACCTACCTGGTGGACGATATCCTGGTAAAGGTGGACAGAATGAGTATGGCCGCGTCGTTGGAGGTCAGGGTTCCGTTCCTGGATCATCGAGTGGTCGAGTTCGCCCTCTCCGTTCCACAGGAGTTGAAGATCAGGAATTTTAAGACAAAATACCTCCTGAAGAGAATGGCACGGCGTTTACTGCCCGGAAATATTGTCAATCGTCCCAAGCAGGGATTCAGTATCCCCATCAAAAACTGGCTCAAAGGTCCACTCCGACCCATGATGACGGACCTGCTTTCCCACGACAGGCTTGCACGACAGGGGATTTTCAATCCAGGTTATGTGGATACATTAATGAAAGAGCACATTCAGAACGAGGAAAACCACAGCCACAGGCTCTGGTCTTTGATGTTGTTTCAACTCTGGAAAGAACGGTTCATGCCTGCGACATAGTGCAGCACCCCTGACCTGAAACCTTGTGATTACACCTATGTCTGAAAAGATTCTCGTCACCGGCGGAACAGGCTTTACAGGGAGAAACCTGTCTTTAAAGCTCCTCGAAAAAGGTTATGAAGTGAGGGCATTGGTGAGGAAAGGGAGCCGGTACGAGGATTTGGAAAAAAGCGGATGTGAGATTGCTTTTGGCGACCTTGCGAACGGCTCCGGAATTGATGCCGCTGCCAGGGGGGTGGACGTCGTCTATCACATTGCTGCTGCATTCCGAGTTGAAGGCGTTGCCAAAAAGTATTTCTGGGATGTCAACGTCGAAGGGACGAGAAAGCTTTTGGATGCCTCATTAAGATATCATGTCAGGCGGTTTGTTCACTGCAGCACCGTAGGGGTGCATGGTGAAATCGAACACCCCCCGGCGGATGAGACTGCTCCTTTCCGCCCAGGGGATCATTACCAGCAGAGCAAACTGGACGGCGAAAAGCTGGCGCTGAGCTATGTCAAAAAGGGGCTGGGGGTTGTGGTCTTCAGACCGGCGGGTATTTTCGGACCGGGGGACACCCGGTTTCTCAAGCTTTTCAAACCCGTATCAAAAGGGACGTTTTACATGATCGGCAAAGGGAAGAATCTTTATCATCTCACCTACATAGACGACCTCGTGGAGGGGATCGTGATGTGCGGAGAGAAAGAAGGCATTGAGGGCGAGGCATTCATTCTGGCAGGTCCGGCCTTCTGCACGGTGAGAGAACTGGTCCGAGCCATCGCTAAATCGCTGGGCCGGTCCGTCAATATTCGGTCTATCCCTGTCGGTCCGGTCTGGGCCGCGGCCGTCGCTTGTGAAGTCATCTGCAGAGCGCTACGGATCGAGCCTCCGCTTTTCAGGAGGCGGCTCGATTTTTTTCTCAAGGACCGGGCCTTTGACATTTCAAAGGCGCGCCGGATTCTGGGTTATGAGCCCAGGGTTTCCCTGAATGATGGGCTCCTTCGAACGGTAGAGTGGTATAGGGCCAAAAATCTGATCATCTGAGATATGACTATGTATCGCATTTGTATCATCGGAAATTTTTCAGGGAGAAATGCGGGAGATGCCGCCATTCTGGGCGGCCTTCTCCATGACCTGTCCAAGCGCTATAGCGGCTGTACCTTCCTGATTCCCACGATCAATACCCGGTTCGTTGCCCAAACCTATGCTGCATACAATGTGACTCCGGTAGGTCTGATGCCATGGAACCTGAGTGTCAAGATTTTCGGCTGGCCCCTTCTCCGGTCGGTGCTGTCAGCCGATCTTATCCTGGTGACAGACGCCATCTTGTTCGATTATAAACTGATGAACCCTCTCTATAATTATCTTTCCACCCTTGCCTTGGCGCTTCCCCTGGCGAAAAAAAGAGGCATCCCCGTTGTCCTCTACAACGTGAGTCTGGGCCCCGTTTATACGAAAATCGGAAGATCCTGCCTGAATCGTGTTCTCAATAGCTCGGAGATCGTGCTGCTGAGAGACAGAGAGTCCAGAACGCTATTGCAGGAGCTCCAGCCTTCATTCCCGTCGGAAAGAGTTTTCCAAACGGCTGATTGCGCACTGAACACGATTCCAGGTGACCAAGACCGCCTCGTCCAAATCCAGACTAAGGAAGGGATCCTTACCGGATCCCGTCCCTGGATGAGCTTCAATATCAGCAGCTACATTGATGTTTACATGAGAGGCTATAAAGGCAAGGGATTCGGGAGGGACAAGTTCCTGGAAATCATGGCGCGTGTCCTGGAGAGTGCTTGCCGCGAATTCGGAGTGAATCCCTTGATGGTCGTAACTCAGCCCATGGATATTCCCATTAACAAAGAGTTGTTGGCAAGAGCAAGGGATGGTCATCGGGTCAAGATCATCAGTAACACGGAGTATTCATATCGGGATTTGGCGCTGGTCCTCTCTAAGGTTGATCTGCACATAGGGATGCGTACGCACTCTCTGATTTTAGCCTCCTCGGTCCTGACCCCGGTAGTCGGGATTATCGCCACCCCCAAGAACCGGGGATTCATGTGTTCCATCGAGCAGGAGGAACGGATGATTGAGTTCGACCATTTCTCCGAGGAGATCGTCCATAAGGTGCTTCAAACCACATGGTATAACCGGCATAAGATCAAGCAGGGATTAGCGCCTATTATTGCCAGAGAGAAAAAAAAGGCCGAAGGAGCCGCGGACCTGTTACGGAAATATCTGTGCGCCTGCAGCGGGGAGGCTGGACGGATTTGAACCCCAATACATCTTTGAAAAAGGGCTTCGAGCACGAAGTTGAGAGCTGGAACAGTCTCTATGGATCGGGCTCGCCCACAGGACGCAGGGCACGCTATGCCATTTTTCAGAAACACGCGGCAAAGAGGACCCGGAATAGAATGGCCCTATGCCTAAAGCTCTTGAACCCCCGCCCTTCGATGAAGATTCTTGATATCGGGTGCGGCAGCGGAGCGTTCAGCAACGAAATCGTCTCCCGTGGCGCGGACTGGGTGGGTCTCGATCTTTCCTTCAAAATGCTGAGCTTTGGCAGGCATCCCACGGGCGCCCACAGCCGTGCCGACGAAAAGATGGCATGGGTCAATGGAAGCGCAAAGAGCCTACCGTTCAGGGATAAAGTCTTTGATGCCGCGATTTGCGTGGGCATGGTGAATTTCTATCCACAAGAGCAGCTTCCGGTTTTTCTGGAGGAAATGACGAGGATCATCAAACCGGGAGGGAATATCGTCCTCACCTCATTGCGGCTGGACCTTCTGACCTGGATCCGAAGTCGCCTCTATCCATGGATTCCGCTCCCCTTCAGCTCGCCGGGCCCCCTGTATCCACACCATTACCGAGCGGTTCTCCGGCTCATTGATCCAACATCGTTTGAATGCACGGATATGGTCCAAGTGAAAAAATATTTGGGAATGCCCCACTACACTCTATTCAATTTGCTGAAAACATGAGCTCTGCGAAATCAAAGGCTGTACTCGTCATCAGACTTGCCGTCAGTCTCGGACTGATCGGCTTTCTGTTTCTCGAGGTGGATTGGGCCGGGCTGATTTCGCGCTTCCAGTCCGTGGACCTCTACTGGCTTGGTCTGATGCTGATTATTCCGCATCTGAATATTCTCCTGAGCGCCTGGAAGTGGCAGCGGCTGCTGAAGGCCCTCAATATCTCAGCGGACCTGGGACGACTTGTAGCCGTCTATTTTATTGGAACTTTTTTTTCCAATTTTCTCCCCTCCATGATCGGTGGTGACATTGTCAGAGTTCTTCAACTGTCTCGGAACAGGAGCGAAACCTCCGGCGTGGTCGCGGCAACCTTCGCGGAACGGTTTTTAGGCCTGGCGGCCCTGGTTACCTTTGTTTCTCTCATCCTGCTGCATGGCCGGGTAACTGCTATTTTCCCGGTGATCCCGCGACTCGTCGCCATGGCGGTGGTCATCTATGCCTTATCACTCGTTCTCGTCTTTCAGGAAAAATATCTCGTGCTTTTGAAGCCTTTCCGGCGGCTCAGAACGGTTGATAACCTCCTGTCTTGGGTTTCGAGCGCGCAAAGGAAGCTCTTCGAATACAAAAAGAAGAAGGGACCGGTTATTGGCGCCTACTGCATGTCCATAGGGTTCTACCTGCTCTCGATGTGCACCGTGTACACAGCCGGGAGAAGCTTGGGTATCCACCTGGATGCGGCGACGGTTTTGGTGGTCGTTCCACTCGTCCTGTTCGTCGGACTCTTGCCGATCTCCATCGGCGGACTCGGTCTCAATGAAGGGAGCTATGTCTTTTTCCTTACTCTCTTTGGTCTTTCAAGCGTGGAAGCCTTCTCCATTGCCCTTCTGCTGCGTGCGAGAATTCTTTTTACGGGCATTCTTGGGGGCCTGATTTTTCTATTGCATAAAGAAAGGGCTACGTCGCCCGCAGCACGGCCGAATATTCTCTTGCTGGGGGACTATTCCGGCAATAACGCAGGGCATAATGCGCTCCTTTCGGCTCTGATAGACGAATTGCAATCTGCCGGTCCATGCCGGCTCCTGGTACCCTCCATAAAACCGGGTCTCCTTCGGAGACTCCTGGGCCCCAAGGAAAACGTCGAGGTCATCGGAATCGCCCCTTGGCACATGAGTCTGAAGTTTCTGGGCCTCCCCATATGGAGGGCGCTGAAGAAGACTCATTGCATCCTCCTGACGGACAACCTCTTCTACGACACCGGGCTGTTGAATCTTTTCAAGAACAACCTGCTGGCCCTTTTGGTGATCACCGCCTACGCCAGGGGCCATGCCAAACCTCTGGTCTATTATAATTCCGCCGTGGGACCTGTTCAGACGGCCCTGGGCCGGTGGTGCATCCGCCGACTTGCTGAGCGCATGAATCTGATCACGCTTCGGGATGAACAATCAAAGGCGTTTCTGGATCAAATCGCACCTGGGGTGAAGTCAATCGTGACGGCGGACTCTGCTTTTCGGGTTTCCGTGGATGGCCTGACCGAGAAGACCTTGAATCATCGGTCCTTGTGGCACAGGTTTTCGTCGGGCAGTCCCTTGCTGGGGGTGAATCTTTCCCACCACCTGCTCCAACCTATACACGGCGGGGTCGAAAAGGCTCTTTCGAAGAGTGAATATATCAAAGGGGTCGCGGAGACTTTCAGAGGTCTTTCTTCGGGTGAATTTGGGGATCTGGTTTTCTTTGTCACCCACGACAAGGACAGAGCCGTTACAAAGGCTGTAGCTCGGGAACTCGGCACGGCGGATCAGATCACGATCGTCAACTATGAGGAATTTTTGGCCCGGGATATTGCGGGCCTTGCCTCCCGACTGAGCTGCTTTATCGGCACACGGTACCATGAGTTGGTCATGTGCGCCGCTTCAGGCGTCCCTTTGATTGGGATCAACTGCGGTGAAAAGATTGCTCCGCTATTGAATTCCTTGGAGCTTCCGCACCTGGTGATGGATAGAGATGATTTTGTCGGAATCGATGCAGGGGATCGTCTGGCGCGCCTCATTGATTCGGCCATATCCGCACGAGATGTATTAAAGTCAAATGTCAGGAGGATGAGGGAGGAAGCCGCCAAGGGCGTCGGCCTCCTGATGGAGCGTGGTTATGTCCCGGCCAAGGCAAGCTAACTCGAAAACAGATCCGTCACACTCTCCGTCCAACATCGATGACGTGGTCGCATCGGATCTGTGCACCCGTTGCGGGGCCTGCCATGGCGCCTGTCCGCAAGGGGCCATCACATGGGACCATGGTTTTTTCCCCCATGCGACCCATCGGTGCAAACACTGCCATCTATGTCTATCGGTCTGCGGGGGAATGGAGGTGGATTTTCCACGGTATGCTGAGCGGCAGTATGGAGCGCCTCAAACACTCACGGAGGATGCGATAGGGCCTCTCCTGTACTCCGCCGCGGCGTATTCCACGGATCCCAAGGTCCGGGCCGCGGGATCCAGCGGGGGCCTCGCGAGTCAAATAGTCATCTCTCTGTTGGACCGTGGGGAAATTGATGGGGCTGTCCTGGTCGGATATTCTCAAGAGGATCCTCTTCAGCCTCTGGCCCGGATCTCGAGGCGCCGATCTGAAGTGTTGGGTTGCTCCCAATCCAAATATTCTCTCTTCCCGGTGGCGCACGTCTATGCTGAGATGATCCGGACGCCTGGACGTTATGCCGTTGTGGGACTGCCATGCCAGATTCATAGCCTTTACCGCTGGCAGGACATTGAACGGCGCCTTCTGGACCGGGTCGTTCTTATTATCGGGCTCTTCTGTCATGCCAATTTGGACCCTGAGGTGATCCCTGACTTGCTTCTTCTTAAAAGCCTGCGCAAAGATGACGTGGCACGGCTCGAATTTCGAGGTGGGAGATGGCCCGGGGGT
>MNYV01000127.1 GCA_001873285.1 Nitrospirae bacterium CG2_30_53_67 | reverse complement strand
ACCCCTCACGAGGACGACCCGTTTCCTGGAGGAGATGAAGTATTTCATCACGGACCAGGCCGAGGGTGAACAGTGGTTGAATCTGCTCGATCAGGAAGGGAGCCTGGCCGTCAACAAGGAGATCGAGAACCTGCCGGATGCGGCCTTGGCTCCATGGCTGCACGGGCTGAAGAGCGGGCCCGGGATCGGTGAGCCGTCGTCCCAGGACCTTCGAGAATCTTTAAAGGCCGATGCCCATGAATGCGCCCAGGCGCTCCTGAGTCATGCAAAAAAGAACGTCGGATGGAGTACGCTCGCCCTGAATTCGGAGGAGATCCCTTCGGAATACCGGAGAGCAAGAAAGGTCCTGGGACTTTATCCCCTGTTTACAATTCCTATCGGATTAGGGATCGCAAACTACAAGGCCAAGGTCTCAAGACAGTATGCCGTCCCCATCGAAGATCTTGAGCCCCGTGGAACCCTGACCCTTTTTTCTCCCGGTATATCTCAGATGCCGGATCTCAATGGGAACACGGTTGAGGGCCTGCTTTTAAAGGCATCTCAAAATCCTCTCGGAATTCCACTGCTCAGCGATCAGGAGCTGAAGTGGATTGCAGAGCGCTATGCCCCGGTGCTGGAACAGGATGTGACAGGGGACTATGACCTCCCGGGTATCGTGGTCTGGCAAGGTCCGCACATGGCCGTGGACACGGAGCGCCCCGCAGTCTATTATTATGCGACCCATGCCATACTGAGAGGAAGTCCCCTTCTCCAGTTGAACTATGTAATCTGGTACAAACAAAGACCCAGGACCGGCCTGCTCGATATTGAGTCAGGCAGGATCCACGGCATGAACCTGAGGATCACGCTTCTTCCGGCAGGGGAGCCGGCCATGGTCGACGTGATCCACAACTGCGGATGTTATCACTTCTTCTTTCCCTCGGAAAAGATTTTCAGGGGACCCAAGACCGAACTGTTCCGGGAAGATGCCTTTGTCCCTCAGTGGCTCCCTCCGTATGAGCCTGGATCCAGGCTCTCCGTCCGGATCGGAACCCGAAGGCACTGGGTGGAACGCATTCACTACACCGGCTTTTCGGCCGGCACCCCTATCACCTATACCCTTCTCCCTTACGACGTCCTGGAATCTCTTCCGAGGGACAGCGGACGGAATGAGAGCATATTCAGCCCCGAGGGGATCGTGAAAGGGGAGACGGAAAGGCCCGAGCGTTTTCTTTTCTTTCCGGCAGGGATTCCTGATATCGGCAGCATGCGGCAAAGGGGACATCATGGGACCGCCCTGATCGGCGAGAGAACGTTCGATGACCCGCGGCTTTTCGAAGAATTCTTTTTCCTCCGGAAATAGCTCTTTCCGGGCATTTCACCTGTATTTTCAGGGCTGGATTTTTCCTTTATTGACATTTATAAACGGTCTTGGTAATTTATGCCCGTGGAAGGTTTGCTTGCGTCCTAAACGTTCCCATTCAAAACGCTGATCCCATGCCGGTGCCGTATTTCCCGGTATATTCCGGCTATAACCTTTCCTGAGGAGAAACATGATGGAAAACCGTATCTATCTCAAACAAAGCGAAATGCCGACCCAATGGTACAATGTGATCCCGGACCTTCCAGGCCCCCCGGCGCCGGTCCTTCACCCGGCGACATTGCAGCCGGTCTCACCGGGTGATCTGACTCCCCTCTTTCCCATGGGGCTCATCGAACAGGAAGTGAGCGGCGAACGCTGGATCAAGATCCCGGATGAGGTGATGAAGATTTATTCTATCTGGAGGCCGACACCGCTGGTTCGGGCAACGCGGCTCGAAAAGCTCCTCGACACCCCGGCCCATATCTATTACAAGAACGAGAGCGTCTCACCGGCCGGAAGCCATAAGCCCAATACCGCGGTCGCTCAGGCCTATTACAACAAGAAGGAAGGGACCAAACGGATAGTCACCGAAACCGGGGCGGGCCAGTGGGGATCGGCCATGGCCATGGCCTGCAACTTTTTTAATATCGAGCTGCAGGTCTACATGGTCAAGGTCAGCTACAACCAGAAACCCTATCGCCGTTCGCTCATGCATGTCTGGGGCGCCAAGGTCTTTGCCAGCCCTTCGGACCAGACCAACTACGGCCGGGAACTGCTGAAAAAGGACCCGGACAATCCCGGGAGCCTCGGCATCGCCATCAGCGAGGCCGTAGAGAAGGCGGCCACCGACCCTGATGCCCATTATTCCCTGGGGAGCGTGCTCAATCACGTCTGCATGCACCAGACCATCCTCGGCCTCGAAGCTAAAAAGCAGATGGAGATCGCCGGCGAGTACCCGGACGTGGTCATCGGCTGTGTGGGGGGCGGTTCCAACTTCTCCGGCCTCTCTTTCCCCTTTGTGCCGGACAAGGCGGCAGGCAAGAAGGTGCGGCTCCTTGGCGTAGAACCCGCAAGCTGCCCCACCCTCACCAAAGGCCCCTATACCTTTGACTATGGAGATACCGCAAGGATGGCCCCGGTCGTCAAGATGCATACCCTCGGGCACGACTTTGTCCCGCCGGGCATTCATGCCGGAGGTCTCCGCTACCACGGGGACGCCCCGCTCCTCTGCCAGCTTGTGCATGCCGGTGTGATCGAGGCCAGGGCCTACCCGCAGCTCACCTGTTTTGAGGCGGCGCTCATGTTCGCCCGATCCGAGGGGACCATCCCCGCCCCGGAGACCTCGCATGCCATCCGCGCCGCCATCGACGAGGCGCTCGAGGCCAAAAAACGCAAAGAAAAACGGGTCATCCTGTTCAACTTCTCCGGACACGGGCACTTCGACATGAGCGCCTATGATGACTACCTCTCCGGCAAACTCACGGACTGCGCTTATCCGGAGGCCAAGATCAAGGCCGCCCTTGCGAACCTGCCGAAGGTCAAACCGTAAGTCATGGCCGGCTGTCATCTAGGGAAAGCCCCTTTCTCGACACAGAGGGGCTTCCCGTTTCTTGGCATCCCTGAAATGAGGACGTTTGATGAAGAGAAAATGCAAGAAGTCCGTTAACGAAGACCGTGAACTGCTCCGCACCCCGCCATTGAAAGAGAGGGAGGACTTTACGAAAAAGGATCCCTGGAGGGCCCTCCGGATCCTGGGCGAGGTGGTGGAAGGTTTCGAGAACCTACACGAGATCCACGGCGCCGTGGCCATCTTCGGCTCCGCCCGGACAGAGGAGACACACCGCTATTACCAGGCCGCACGCGAGACCGCTCGTCTCCTCTCGGAGAAGGGCTATCCCATCATCACCGGCGGCGGCCCGGGCATCATGGCCGCGGCCAACCAGGGGGCGCAGGAAGGGGGCGGCATCTCCGTAGGATGCAACATTGAACTCTCCTTTGAGCAGACCCCGAACCCCTTCCAGGACATCTCCCTGGAGTTCAGATACTTTTTCGTCCGCAAACTCATGTTCGTAAAATATTCCACCGCCTTTGTCATCTTTCCCGGGGGCTTCGGGACCCTGGATGAGCTCTTCGAATCCCTGACCCTCGCCCAGACCGACAAGATCGATCACTTCCCCATCGTCCTCTATGATCCCGGATACTGGGAGCCGATCCTTGAATTCTTCAGGAAGACCATGCTTACTGAGAAATGCATCTCTCCCAAGGATCTGGACCTGCTCCAGGTCTGCAAAACCCCTGAGGAAATCGTCTGTCACATCGTGGAGTTTACGAATAACCATGTCCATCCCCAATAGACCCGGAGGGAACCGCCCATTTGCCAAAACAGACAATGACGATTATACTCCATAGACAGGGGTCAAGAATTCCAGCCGTCAGTATTTCACTTGAACCCTTGACCCCTTGAATCCTATAACCCTATGGTTCTTCAACCTTCAAACCCTTTTTACCCACTATATGGGAGAAGAACCAACTTTATTAATCAACAATCAGGAGGATGAGATGACACAGGAACTTGCTTACGGACTACAGGTGGGACAGACGGTTCCGGACTTTGCCCTGGAGACTTATGATCCGGAACGGTCCGACTTCGGAAAAACCTCCCTTAACGCGCTGGAAAAAGCCGGGAAATGGACCATCCTTTTTTTCTATCCGGCGGACTTCACCTTTGTTTGAGCCACGGAAATGGCTGATCTGGCAGATCGGCAGAATGAATTCAAAAAACTGGGCGCCGAGTTAATCACGGTCAGTACCGATACCAAGTTCGTGCACATGGCCTGGCAGCGCGATGAGAAGCTCCTGGAGAAGGTGAAATTTTCCATGGGGTCCGACCCTACCGGCGCCGTTTCAAAGCTGTTCGGCATCTATGACCCCGCCTCAGGTCTGGCCCTCCGGGGAACCTATATCATCAACCCCGAGGGGAAACTCATGGCCTCGGAGGTCAATTTCTACAACATGGGGAGGAACGTGGATGAACTTCTTAGAAAACTCAAGGCCAACATCCACCTGGCCAAACACCCCGATGAGGCCTGTCCCGCACGATGGATCGAAGGGGCCAAGACCCTCAAGCCCTCGGCCAAGATGGTCGGGAAGGTTTACGAGGCACTGAAGTAGCGCAAATACCGGGGCATTTGAGAAGCTTATTGCAAATCAGAGAATCATGAAAGACATTGGAGAGAGGTTTCAGCAGGAGACCAAGTACGACCCCGGAAAGATCGGCGGTCATTCCCTGGACTTTCGCCGTCGGCCTGAACCCTTCAAGTATTACGAGGACCCCCTATCGGTCATGACCCTCCCCAAACCCGACCTCTCAGGGGAACCGGGTTTGTGGAGCCTTCTGCTTCAGAGAAGATCGAGGAGGAATTTTGACGATAGCAGGCCTCTCGGACTTGAACTGCTCTCCTCCCTGTTGTGGGCGGCGCAGGGGATCACGTCCGGCCATGGGAACCATCTGTTCAGAACCGCGCCATCGGCAGGGGCCTTATATCCCGTAGAGACTTACCTTTCTGTCAGGGCCGTTGAAGGCCTCGAACACGGTCTCTATCACTTCAGGCCCAGGCACTTTGACCTTGAGTTTCTTCAGCGGGGGGATCTCTCCAAGGAATTTGCCAAGGCCGCCCTGGGCCAAACCATGGTCATGAAGGCGCAGGTTACCTTCCTCTGGTCCGCCCTTGTCGAACGGGCCAAGTGGAAATACGAGCAAAGGGCATACCGGTACATCTATCTCGACGCCGGTCACATCGCCCAGAATCTCTACCTGGCCGGCGAAGCGCTGGACCTCGGGGTCTGCGCCATTGCGGCCTTTTTTGATGATGAAGTGAACCGACTGATCGGCCTCGACGGTATCGAGGAGACGATCCTCTACATGGCTGCCGTGGGCTGGACGAAAAAATAATTCACTTGCCGTACCCACAAGAAAAAATCCACCTGAAATCCGAAAAAACATAAAAACATAAAAATCTCCCTTGACAAGAATGGATAAGGCGTCTATATTGTGCATATGCACAATATGAAAGGGCCAACCCATGTCCCCGAGATATAAGAAACCCAGATCCTGCGGCTGTCAATGGCGTGGAAGGTCATTCAAGCCCACAGGGATCCCCATGACGGACGTCGAACGGATACCCCTTTACAAGGATGAGCTGGAGTCCTTGAAACTGTGCGACCTGGACGGTCTGACACAGGAAGAGGCAGGGGAAAGGATGGGGATATCCAGGGGCACGGTGCAGAGAATCCTCTCCAGCGCAAGGAAAAAGTCGGCCATGGCCCTCTCCCAAGGCAAGGCCCTTGTATTTGAAGAACCCATTTACATGAAAGGAGAACTAAAATGAAACTTTGTTTCCCCGTGAAAAAGTCCGACGCCTTTGAAAGCGAGGTCTACGGTCACTTCGGTTCCGCCCCCGCATTTGTGGTGGTGGATCCCGAGAGCCGGGATGTCTCAACCGTTTACAACGCCGACCAGCATCATGCCCACGGCATGTGCGAACCGCTCAGGGCCCTCGATGGACAGCACGTAGACGGCGTGGTGGTCGGGGGGATCGGCCAGGGCGCACTCATGAAACTCGCGCAGGCCGGCATCGCCGTTTACCA
>MNYV01000126.1 GCA_001873285.1 Nitrospirae bacterium CG2_30_53_67 | reverse complement strand
GAACTGTGACCGACCAAGCCGCTCCAATACGAAGAGGCCAAATCCTGACCGGCGCGCTCTTCAATGAGCCCATGCGGGTGGAGACTGTCCGAATCAATGGACCGGACAGTTGGGTTGCCGGGCTTGTGGGCACGAAGTCGGAAAGATTTCGGAGTGTGACTCTGACCTCCACTGATATAGAGACCCTCACCATCATAGATTCGGAGTTTAATTATCAAGGTGACGGGAAACTCCTGCGCCTTGGGCTTCAAGCCTATTCCCTTGGGATTGCCTACGAGTTCGATCCTTATTTTGGTCTCTCGATTTCCCGGGTTGATCCTCTGCCGCACCAACTCGAAGCTGTCTACGACTACCTGCTCAAACTTGCCCGGGTGCGGTTCCTCCTGGCAGATGATGCCGGCGCCGGGAAAACCATCATGGCAGGACTTCTTATCCGAGAACTCAAGCTCAGAGGCCTTGCCGAAAGAGTCCTGATCGTCTGCCCTTCGAACCTCACCTTCCAATGGCAGAGAGAGCTTAAGGAGAAGTTTGATGAGAAATTCCTGGTTTTGAAGGGTTCCAACATACGGGACCAGTTCGGCGTGAATCAGTGGTTGGAACAGAATCATGTCATCACCTCTCTGGACCTTGCCAAGCGTTCGGAGATCCTCCCCGGTCTTCGACAAGTGAACTGGGACTTGATCATTGTGGATGAGGCACATCGTATGTCCTGGAGCCCACCCGCCCGGAAGACGGCCCGTTACGCTCTCGGCGAACTTCTGCGTGATACCTCGGATCATTTTCTCATGCTTACAGCCACGCCTCATAAAGGAGACCCGGAAAACTTCAGCCTCTTCCTGCAGCTTCTGGATACCGATGTGTATGCCGATGTCAAATCCATCCGGCAGGCCATGGAACGGAGAAGAGCGCCTTTTTACTTGCGACGGACCAAGGAAGCAATGGTTTATTTCCCGGAGCGACGGCCGGACGGAACCTGGGCAGCGGAGAAGATATTCACAAAACGCATCACCCACAGCGTGGATTTCCAGATCGACGGGCCTGAATTTGAACTCTACCGGGATGTTACACGCTTTGTGAAACTACAAAGCGCCAAGGCCGCTGCTCAAGGTGACGATCCCCGTTCTCGAGCCGTTGGATTCTTAATGTCGCTCTACCAGCGACGCCTTGCCTCAAGCACCCACGCCATGCGCCATTCCTTGGAAAATCGGGCCAGACGCCTGGAAGAGGGCCTCAAACGCGCCCGGGAACTTTCCCTCATAGCTCCGCCGGACCTGCCTGCCGCGCTGTGCGGCAGCGCGGCGCAGGCAGGTCTCCCCGACCCCGAAGAGATCGAGGAGATGGAAGAGAGTGAGCGAGAACGTTTGGAGGAGATGCTGGACGCCATCACATTGGCCGGCAACGCGGACCAGATCCAGGAGGAAATAGAGGACCTCAAGAGGCTTGAGGAGCAGGCAAAAGGAGTTGAAAAATCTGGTGCAGAGGCAAAACTCTCTCGCCTCAAGGAACTCATGCAGCAGGAAGGCTTTTTTGATCATCCAAAGGAACGGCTTCTCATATTCACGGAATTCAAAGACACCCTCTACTACCTTATAGATTGCCTCAAAGAGTGGGGCTTCCAGGTCGGTTCGATTCACGGCGGCATGAAGCCCGGATCAAGAGATGAAACCGGTACGCGGCTCCATGCTGAACAGCAGTTCAAAGATGGAGACATTCAAATTCTTGTGGCTACCGAGGCGGCCGGGGAAGGTATCAACCTGCAGTGCTGCCACATCCTCTTCAACTATGATATTCCATGGAACCCAAACCGTCTCGAGCAGAGAATGGGTAGAATTCATCGATACGGACAACGGAAAGACTGCCTCATCTTCAATTTTGTAGCAACCAACACGATTGAGGGCCGAGTTCTCCAAAGGCTTCTTGATAAACTTCAGGAGATCCGCAATGCCCTCGATGATGATGCGGTCTTCAATGTAGTCGGCGAGGTCCTTCCGGCAGCACACGTAGAGCGTGTCCTTCGAGACTATTACGCAGGACGACTGGGCGATGCAGACCTGGAGGATCGCCTTCTCAGGAACGTTGACGAAGAGAAGTTTCGATCTATCTGCCGGAATGCCCTTGAGGGACTTGCCTCAAAAAAGCTTAACCTCGAAATGCTCATCGAGCGTCGGGCGAGGGCGCAGGAGAGACGTGTCGTTCCGGAGACCATAGCCCGTTTCATTCAAGAGGCGTCCGAGTATGTCCCCTTGAAATTAAAGCCGGTTCAGCACCTCCCCCATACTTTCGAGGCCGTAAAGACTCCCATGGTCTTAAAAAACTATGAGAGGGATTCCGACTGGAAACTCCCTTCATTGGCAGTCAAATACCCGCGCCTATCCGCAGACCGCCAAACAGCCGAGAACAATAACCTGGAATGGGTGACCCCCGGCCACCCGCTTTTTGAAGCACTACGGCGCCATGCCTTGTCCTTGTCACAGCCGGCGTTTGGCCAGGGGGCCAGCTTCTTTTCTCTTCAACATGATGCACCGACCCGGGTGGACTTTTATCGAGGCCGCGTTGTTGACGGTCTTGGCAAGACCATCCACGAACGACTTTTCTGCGTAGAAGTGGCAGACAACGGCACAATACGCCAACAGGAACCGGGAATGCTGGGCAATTTTACTCCAGCCAAAGCTTCCGTTGAACTTGCCAGTGTTCCTGCGAGCCACGAAGTGACCGAGTGGCTCCACGAAAACGTTCTTCGGGCCTTTATTGACGAAGTTCGTGATGAACGAATATCTGAAATAGAACGAGTCTCCTCTCACGTGGAGCTTTCACTCACGGAACTTTTACAGAAGGCCGATGAAGAGATCGGCAGAGCGGCATCCGAAGTGGATCAGAAGGTTCCGGGAGCCGAAGGACGCCTTGCCCAGGCAGAGACCCGCCATGCCGAGCTCCTTGCGCGAAGGGAGAGCCGGCGCCAGGATTTTGCCCGTCAGAAAAGCCTATCGCTTCAAGGCATAGAGCGGATAACAAGCGTGCTTGTTCTTCCCCATCCGGATCGCGAAAGCCCGGAGGTCAAGAATCTACGGCCCAATCTTGAAACCGAAGCCATTGCCATGAGTGTGGTTATGGAATTCGAGAAAGCACAGGGACGCCTGGTTTATGACGTACACGAAAAGAACCTTGGCTATGATATGACCAGCCTTGACCTGGATTCCAGCGAGCTTCGGCTCATAGAAGTAAAGGGCATCGGCGAGGCAACCGGCACGGTTCTTCTCACCCCAAACGAACGAAGAGTTGCGGAAGACCGACGGGACTGCTATTGGCTCTACGTCGTGACCAATTGCAGTATACAACCCCAACTCCAGGAACCAATAAAAGACCCTGCCCGGCTGGATTGGCATGAGGTGAGCAAAGTCGCTCACTACTATCTATCAGTGAACGCTATGACCAAACCGATGATGCTGCGGGAGGAACAGCCTCCTTATGGAGGGAAGCGTCCATGACGGACCTCAGAACCCCGCCAACGTTAAACAACTGGCCGCCCGCGTGCGCGAGGGCGAAAGATTGCAGTTTGGAGTTCAAACGCTCAACGGGCGAGTTAAAGGCGTGAATCATGGGAACCGCAGAGATGAATAGCGACAAAGTAAGACTCCTCATCTGTGAGGGCGAAGGCCTCACCGTGGAATTTAAAGAGAAATACACCTCCCGCATCGACGAAGACATCGTAGCCTTCGCGAATGCGAGGGGAGGGACACTCCTTCTGGGTGTTCGGAATGACGGGACCGTAGGCGGCGAGCACCTGACCAACGACCTGAAGGCTAAGATCAACAGCCTGGCGCGGAACTGCAAGCCGAGCATCTCGGTAAGTATGGCCCAGGTGGACGAGGTTGTTGCCATCGAGGTCGAAGAAGGC
>MNYV01000125.1 GCA_001873285.1 Nitrospirae bacterium CG2_30_53_67 | reverse complement strand
CTCGGTTTTTGCTTTTTCCTGCTGTTGGGCGCCATCGGCTTTTTTAACCGGATCATCAGCCCATAGAGATGACGGGGCAAGGAAGATGCCGGCCAGAAGGAATAAATAGACCATGATTTTCATTTGATGTTGGGTTTTCAAGGGGGAGTCTCCTTATGAAAAAATGAGTATAAAAAATAACAGAATCACCTATGGATTCATAACGTTCGATATTAACAGGGTAAATGAGAGACGTCAATAAAATTTTTTCAAAGTGTAAAGCCAAAATAGAAATGTCCTATTCTTACCAAGATAGAAATGTCCGGTTTTAGCCAGTCAGATGTAGTTGCTCCTTTGTTCCTGGCTGTCGTTTAATAGGTCGTCTCCAGGGGTGGTCAGGGGGAGGCGTCCATCCTCTTTTTCTCTGAGTTGATACCCTGGGTTTTGATCCTTGTTTGACCGGTAGCGTGGTGATTTCCCGATATCGAAGATCCTGGCTTGGGGTGGTGATATGCAGGGAGCCGTCGAGTCGTTCTTCCACCATGACCTTTTTCGCCTTGACCCGCTCTTCGATCTGGTAGAGCTTGCCATTGTGGGCTATGGTAAAGTCATTCCGTACGGTGCGCTCTTCCTGGATACAGAGGATCTTGTCAAGTTCCCGAGCAGGCAATACGGGTCGGTGAAGATCAGCCTCGGCTGCGGCCGTGACCCTGAATTTTCTGTTGTATACGGGCAGCCACCTTTTTAAAAACTCATTGGCCTGCTCCACGGTATGGATGCCGGCAAGCCGCATCTCTTTGACCAGCCGATCCTGGAGGGTACGAAACAGCCTTTCAATTCTCCCTTTGGCTTGCGGGGAATGGGCATGGATGACCTTTATTACAAGCTCACTTAAGGCCCGCTCAAACTGGCTTTGGGGCTTCTTGTCGGTCAGCTCCTCTTCCACGGTCTGCTTGGCCGTGGATTTGTACGTGGAGTGTCTGTCCAAATAGACGATCTGGGGGATGCCGTAGCACTGGGCATACCGCTTAAAACTGTCCATGGCAGGCAGGGTCCCTTCGTAGCCATAAAACCGGCCGTACGCATTCCCCGTGGCGTCATCGATGTATCCCATCAACACGCATTTCGGGCCCCGGCCTTCGAACCAGTCATGATGAGAGCCGTCCATCTGGACCATCTCCCCGAAATGCTTCTTTCTCTCTCTCCACTGTCGATGGGCCCTCTTCTTGCGCTTCCTGTAAGGAACATCCTCCTGGTTGAGCCAAAGCCGAAGCGTCTCATCACTTAACGCAATCTGATGGCTCTCCAACAACTTCTCGCTGGCCAAGGTAGGGCCAAAGTCGCTGTATCGCTCCCGATACAGCTTGAGGGCTTTGTCTTTGATTTTCCTGGGAATCCGGTGATTCGACGTCTTGCCGCGACTTCTGTGGCAGATGCCTCCGTCGCCTTCTTCCCGAACTCGCTTGATCAATCTCCTCATCTGACGGTCGGTGAGACCGACAACCGATGCCGCATCAACCTGCGTGATCTTCTCATCCAGTGCCTGATGGATAATGTGAAGCCTCCTCGATTCCTTTCTGCTCATGGTGATCATGTCCTTTTCCGTCACAATGCCCTCCTTGTAAAAGAGAACATTATAACTCAGAATAGGACATTTCTACTTTGGCCAAATAGGACATTATCATTTTGGGATTACATAAAATTTTTTCAAAGATTTTTTCAAAGAGGAAATCAACATGATGGGGATCGTTTGGCAATACGACTCTTGATGTCCTTGGTATACGACGAACGATCTGCATCACCAGCGGCGCGGTTTATTGCGTCCGCTGAATGCCTTGGTTCGGCATTCCTTGTTGAAGAAACCATACAGCGTCAAGAAGAGTCGGGAAGGCAGTTTCGGGTTTGCCTGCGGAATCTTCCCTTCCGGTGTTTCAACATGCCACATCAGGGGGATGTCCATCTCACGGTTGAAATCATCAACCGGCTTGTCATACACCACGTTCACGAGTTCGTAATTCGAGCGAACAAGAAATGAGAAAAACACTACGGGAAGGGCATAGAGCATCTTTTCTGAAAGGTAAAGCAGCGACAGGGCAAGGATGAATGTGATGCATGCCGGGCCTTGTTCCCGAAACACAACCATAAGGACAACTCCTAATGAAAATGTAATGAAAGGGACGATGATGCCCTGCCTGCCACTTGAGGACATCGATTTAATCATGATCCAAAAAATACAGACACTTGGCGCCATGAGTAATCCCCACCACTTGAGCCATACGAAACCGGCAACGATTGCCACCAGCAGAGAAACGGGCTCTAGAAAATGCACGATGGTCCGGACGACTCGCGACTCGAAGCGGAGCGATTTGCCCGTTTTCGACAAAGCTTCAGCGTTGTCGAGCTTGAGCAGGAAATCCTTGCACTGGGTGGGGTCGAACATGAAACATATCTCTTCCGCATCGTTGCGTGCGATTAGGTCGTTATATTCCTGTCTTGTGAGAGGCATGTCTCAGTCTCCTGTTGTCGAACGATCTGCATCACCAGCGGCGCCAATGAACTTGCCGCGTCAGCGCCGCCACGCTTCTCGCCGTCTGGTGAATACAATTGTTATGGTCCCTAATATCTCAATTTTAACCATTTCGTTACTTTGAATTTACGCATATATGGTTCACTTCGAACCTCATTCATTAATTCCCAATAGCATGCCTTGGCAAATTCAGAATTTAGGTCTTTTGGATATGTGTAACGGTATTTGGGAGGTTCCCTACTTTCCCAAACGATGCTTTTCTTGAATTTAGGCTGCAAGTAATAGTAAATGCCCCATCTTATATTGTTAAGAAACTCAGCGATTGTGCTACTGTGGTATCCTAGAATATCGGTGTGGAAACGCTCATAAAATTCAGATAATGCCAATAAAGCTTCCTCTATCCCCACGTCAACTCCACTCTTGGCCAAAATATTTTTCAATTCTTCGGCCACATCTACTGCTCTAAGATAGTTATGCTTCGATATATCACCGGTCATTTTCAAAAAGTTAAACCTGGTGACACTCAGCTTTGTTTCCTTGTCAATGGAAGGTAACCAAATATCGACCTCAACTTCCTGTTCCAGCCAATCCTTGAACTCCTGTGTTGCGATTTTTAAATCTATTATCGAATCTCCTTGATCAAAGCTTGGGCTATCTGAGATTACGCGCAAACCACCCAAATAGGACGTTTGTTTAATTGGGCCTTTTTTGTCAGTACAAGATAAGAAATCTACCAGAATAATATTGAAAAACATTTGGTGAGTCATTGACTTGAAACTGATATTTGAATCTGGGTCGTTTCCTTCCAGAGACATCAGCTCAAAATTTACCATTGAGTCAATTAACTCTTTGACTGCTTTCAGAATAATTACTTCTTGTTCGATATTATTCATGGCCATATATACAGATCCGTATAAAAACCTATAGACAGCTGTTTTAGCTATATATAACGTTGCCAGCTAATACCGATAAATACGTCTCTACGAGCCATCGGCAACCCATTCAAATATCAACACAATCTCGCTTGCAACCCAATTCGTGATCGTCGTCTTGACATCCTTGTGCCCCAGCACATACAAAAGTCTAACTACCTGTTTTCAGTATGTCAATGAAATTTCTCAAATATACCATTGACAAGATATCGTGTTTTTCTATGTTCAAAAAGGATCTTTCCGGGGCGCATTTTTGCGCATCTTTTAAATGTTTATTTTTCAACAGGTTATGCTGAGAAAGGAGGGGCGGTGTCTGCCGAGGGGAGGAAAATGAGCAGAAAATTCACTGTGAGGATAGACTGCATGGAAGATATTTTTCTTAAAAATCAACAGGATACGAATATTTTTATTTTTGGCATCATGCTTGCATATATAAATCATACAAGACATCCTTTATTGAGTCTCCTTACCACAGGCTTAATAAAGTTCTGTCCTCCTTTCTTGAAATGACCGGTCTCAATGACCGGTCATTTTTTTTCACTTACTTTTTTTATCCCATTACACCAGAACACCCCAGCCTTCAGACCCGTTAGAAATTTATCACGATCAAATGAAACGGATCTTTCAACGTCAACTGGATGAAAATGAATGAGAATCTGAGGTTGATTTAAAAGACGGCATTGATTATAATCCTTCTCTATTTAATCTGCAAAATGCCGGATCAGGAGAAACGAATGGATCACAAAGTCATTCTCTTGCTTGCCATCCACAACCATCAGCCGGTTGGCAATTTCACCCATGTCCTCGAAAGCGCGTACCGGAAATCCTATCTCCCATTCCTGCTGGCATTGAAGGAGCACCAAGGTATCAAGGTGACCCTGCACTATTCAGGGTTTTTATTGGAGTGGCTCGCAAGGACCCATCCGGAATTCACCTCCATGATCAGAGATCTGGTGTTGTCCGGCCGCGTGGAGATGATGTCCGGCGGCTTTTATGAGCCGATTCTGACCACCCTCTATGATTCCGACAAATTGGGGCAGATACGAAAGCTCAATTCCTTCATCCGTGAAACCTTCGATACCGAGGCTCGGGGGATGTGGCTTGCAGAGCGCGTCTGGGAGCCTCACCTGGCCGAGGCCCTTTACAATGCCGGAGCCGAGTATATCGTCCTGGATGACCACCACTTTATCATGGCCGGGCTGAGGGGCAGGGCTCTCTTCGGATATTACATCACGGAAGAGAAAGGGAAGATCCTGAAGGTCTTTCCAGGGAGCGAGAAGCTCCGTTATCTGATCCCTTTCCATCCGGTGGAGGAGACCCTGGCCTACTTGCGGTTAATTCTGGATAGCGGCGATAAGCCCCTTGCCGTCATGGGGGATGACGGTGAAAAATTCGGCACATGGCCGGGAACCTATCACAGTGTCTACGAAGAGGGGTGGCTCCATCGTTTTTTTGAGGCCATTGAGCAGAACAGCGGCTGGATCGAGAGTAAGTTATTCTCCGAGGTGATAGACACCCATCCGCCGCTGGGCCGTATTTATCTTCCAACATCCTCCTACATGGAGATGGGCGAATGGTCCCTCATCTACGATGCTTCAGAGGAGTTCCGAGTTCTGAAGCAGAAGCTCAAGGATCATGGGCTGGAAGACATGTCGCGTCCCTTTTTGAGCGGGGGGTTCTGGCGCAATTTTTTTTCCAAGTATCCCGAGAGCAATTTGATGCACAAGAAGATGCTCTACATCAGCGAAAAGATCCATCACATGCTCAAGGGGAAGCAGAGAACGGAAGCCCTCGAAGAGTTATGGAAAGGCCAGTGCAATGATGCCTACTGGCACGGCGTGTTCGGGGGGATCTATCTTCCTCATTTGAGATCCAGTATCTATGAACATCTGATCCGTGCGGAATATATCGCCGACCAGGCTATGCATCCTGGAGAGAAAGGATGGATCAAGATCATCCGTTGTGATCTGGACAAAGACGGCATCAACGAATCTATCATGAACACGGAGCGTTATACGCTTATTTTCGACACTCACCTCGGAGGCACGCTGATGGGGATGGACTTCAAGCCCAGGTCCTTTAATCTTCAGGACACCTTTACGAGGGTTCCCGAGTTTTACCACCGGGATATCATAAGCGCCCCTACGGAAGAACAAAAGGGGGGAGGAGCAAAATCCATCCACGACAGGGTTATTTCCAAGGAGGAAGGGCTGGCGGATCGGATTGTGTATGATCGGTATCCAAAAAGATCCCTGGTCGACCATTTCATGAAGCCGGATGAAGGGATGGAATCCTTCCGGTCAGGAAAACACATGGAGCGAGGCGATTTCGTCCAAGGCCTTTATGTCGCGACGAAGACAGAATCCGCTGGTGAGGCCTCTGTTGCCTTGGAAAGAACCGGATGGGTGCAAGCCTGCGAGGGCGCATCTCCTCCCCAGCAGGTTCAGGTCGCAAAGACCGTTCATGGACGGGCGGGGGATTCCATGTTGACGGTGCGCTATCGAATTCTTAACCTCTCCGGCCAGGAGTTGATGGCGAGATTCGGCATAGAATGGAATATGACCCTTCTGGCCGGATCAGCCGCTGACCGGTATTATCTGCTGAATGACGAGAAGCCGGAATCATCCTTTCTCGCAAGCGCCGGCGATACGGACGGGATTCAGTCCGTCTGCCTGACCGATGAATGGAAAGGGATTCAGGTTAAGATCTCCCTGGATCACCCCTGCTCCTTGTGGAGATTCCCGGTTGAAACCGTATCCCTTTCCGAGGAGGGTTTTGAAAAGATCTATCAGGGGTCCTGCCTGGTTTTATGCTGGGATATTCATCTGGTTCCCCACGCGGTTTTCGAACGGCTCATCCGGCTTGAGTTTTGTGTCATTCCGGATCATGAGGAACGAGAGTTGCAGTCCAAAAGGATTCCTGTCATAGAGGAGCTTAGATGAAATTACTGCGTTTATTTTTATTGTGGAGTTGCATCCTTTTTTTTATGGCGCCTCCGGTCCCGAATGCATTCCCTGAAGACGCGGCGCCTGCGTCGGAATCCAAGGGCGCCGAGGTGCAGGAGACTCCGCACATCGGAGCCATTCCTACTTACGTTCAAAAGAAAATCTATAAAAAAATATGGAAGCAGAAAAAACTGAATTTCTCCCTGGAGTCTGCCAGCATCGGAGACGTAGACGGGGACGGGATGAATGAATTGATCGGCACGGACGGCCGTCGGCTTAGTATGGTCCAGTGGAGGTACGGAGAGTTTCATCCGATTTTTTCTTCGGTCCAGGAAGGCAAAAGGGGGTTCTTCTCTTCCCGGCTCTGGTCAAGAGAGGACTCAGGCAGGGCCATGGAAACCATCAACAAGCTGAACAAGGGGATTCATTATTTATCGCTGTCAGCCGAAGATCTTGACGGAGACGGCCGGGATGAGATCCTCTTTACCGGCATAGAGGACCACGAGGTCGTCTCCGGGATCATCGCCTATGAGAAGGGCGGGTTTCAGCTATATAAGGCCGATGCCGGTCTTTATCTAAAGGTCTTTCACGGAGAGGACGGCCGTCCGGTTCTCGCCGGGCAGGACCTCCATTCCGTGAAAAAGGAAACGTATCATTACCTCTGGGATGGAAACGCCGTGAAAAAAGGGGAATCCATGGAGCTCCCTGAGGGTGTGGACATTTTTAATGCGGAGAGTTATCTCACCGGTGATCCGGCCGGAGCCGCATACGTTACTTTGAGCCATGCGGAAGGACTCCGCTTCTTTTCTTCGGATTTGAAGGAGACAGCAAAGGGAGTCTCCATTGGAGAGATCAAACAATCTTCATTCCGGGTCCATACGGGCGATGATCAGGGGAAGTCCGGGGGAAAACGGGTCCGGATTCCTCAAAAATTTCTTTCCGGTGACTTTGACAAGGACGGAATGGACGAGGTCCTTCTGATTGTTGATCGTCCCTTGGCAGACATCTGGGGGGTTCGTCATCTTTTAAAAAGAAACAGGGTTGCAGATATGATCCTGGCCAATGGTCATGTGGCGGAATTCTGGGATACGGAGCCCATATCCGGGAAGATTCTTGATCTCACTGTGGGAGATGTGGATAACAATGGTAAAGACGATCTGGTCCTGATCCTTGGGGATGGATGGCGCCCTTTTGCCGGCGGGACAAAAATCCTTATTTACGAGTTCTGATTCTGATCGCTGCAACTTCCTGAATCCTGTGGTATACTCTATCCACAAGATTTGACGCTTAATCAAAAGAAAGGAGGGGGGCCATGAAAGAAAAAGAGCTTGAAACAAGGATCTCTCTTCTGGAAAGGGAACTTAGCGTGCTTGTGGAAGAATTGGATAAATTGAAACTGGACCACCGCGGCGAATTGGATACCTTGCGGATCGAGATCGAGACCTTGAAGTCATTTCTGGAAAAGCGCCATTCGGATTTTGCTGGAATCTTCGATAGAATCAAGTCGGAGACTCTTGCGGAGAAAAATCCTGAATGGGGCTCCGGACAGCCGTGATCCGCAGATGGCTGCGGCCGTTATCATGCCTCAAAAAGCGGATAAGAATGAAAAAACTTTTTTTGGATGTTGCCATAGAGGCAGCCAAGGCCTCCGGCAGGATACAGAAAAAATATCTTTGTAAAAATCACCATATCGTTTACAAGGGGGAGCCGACTAATCTGGTGACGGATGTGGATCATCGCTGTGAAAAACGGATCATCTCTCTGATTCGAGAACATTTTCCCGGCCATGGATTTCTTGCTGAAGAAGGGGGGGAGAGTCATACTGCATCGGGTTACCGGTGGATCATCGATCCGCTGGATGGGACAACCAACTATGCCCACAGGTATCCCTTTTTTGCTACATCGATTGCCTTGGAGTCGGATGGTGAGATCATCCTCGGCGTGGTTTTTGATCCGATCCGGGATGAACTCTTTACCGCGCGAAAGGGCAAGGGCGCCTATTTAAACGGCAGGAAGATCTTCCCGTCCAAGACAGCCGGCCTTGAGGGTTCCTTCCTATCAACCGGATTTCCCTACGATGTGAAAAAGACCGGGCAGAACATTCAACCTTTTAACCAGTTTGTTCTTCAGGCCCAGGCTGTGAGGAGGGACGGCTCGGCATCCCTGGATCTTTGCTACACGGCCATGGGGAGATTTGACGGGTTCTGGGAGTTCTCCCTCGCTCCATGGGACATGGCGGCCGGAAGCCTGATCCTCAAGGAGGCGGGAGCAAAGGTCACCCTGACCAGCGGGAAGGCTTTTTCCATCTACAAAGGGGATGTACTCGCAAGCAATGGAAGGATCCATTCGGATATGGCCAGGGTGCTGAAAAGAAGCCAATCATATCAGCGAGTTAACTTTCATAGTCCGTGACTTTTTAGAAACCTTTTGAAATTCCTTGACAAAGGAATATTTTTTCTGTTATTTTTACAATTTCTAAAAAGAAATCGTTGTTTGAGGGGCAAATCTTATGTATGCGATCATCGAAACCGGTGGAAAACAGTACAAGGTTTCCGAAGGGGATATCGTGCAGGTGGAGCGGCTCGATGCCTCAGTCGGTGATACCATAGAAATCGACCGTGTCCTCATGCTCGGCGGCGCCGAGGCTGCGACCTTTGGAATGCCGTATATTAAGAATGTCCGTGTCAAGGCTGAAGTGGTTTCCATGGACCGGGCGAAAAAGATCGTGGTCTTCAAGAAGAAAAGACGAAAAGGGTACCGGAAAAGGCAGGGGCATCGACAGGAAATTACCGCGCTAAAGATCGTTCAGATTGCATCCTAACTGGGAGTAGGCCGTGGCACATAAAAAAGGCGTAGGAAGTTCAAGAAACGGGAGGGACAGTAACTCTCAGAGATTGGGAGTCAAACGTTTCGGCGGACAGCTTGTCCGGGCAGGAAACATACTGGTGCGTCAGCGGGGGACCCAATTCCATCCCGGCATCAATGTGGGGAAAGGGAAAGATGATACCCTGTTTGCCCTGATTGACGGCATTGTTGCCTTTGAAAGAAAAGGCAAAGACAAGAAAAGGATCAGCATATACGCTGCTTCTAACTGACAAAATCCGCTCCTGGTCCACGCATCAGGACTTAAAGCATCCACATCTCAGGGGATTGGGGTTACCGGAACAGGGTAGACCAGATCCCCTTTTTTGTGAAAAAGACAAGTGAGCGCCAGCCCCGAATGCAGAACCGGGTTAGGAATGTGATTCAATATTCCCGGCATGTTCAAGATTCCCTAAAGACATCTGAAAATGAGTTTCAACCACGAAACATGGTCGTATCGTCATGATGCCCCTCCAACCCAGCAGATCAGAGAAACAAGGGATTTTTATCGATTATGCTAAGATTATGGTGAGCTCCGGCCCGGGGGGAAGAGGAGCGGTCAGCTTCCGCCGGGAAAAGTATATCCCTAAAGGAGGGCCGGACGGGGGGGATGGCGGCAGGGGCGGGGATGTCATCATCCAGGCGGACCGCAATCTCCATACCCTGATCGATTACCGTTATAAAAAGCATTATCAAGCCCCGAAAGGCCGGCATGGCAAAGGGAAAAGGATGAGCGGCAAGGATGGTGAAAACCTGGTGATCCGCGTCCCCTGCGGTACGGTCATCAGGGATGCGGAATCGGGCGGGGTGCTTTCTGACCTTGTGCACGACGGCGCGACCTGGATTGCCGTCCTGGGGGGCCGAGGCGGATTAGGGAACGCTCATTTTGCAACAGCCACCATGCAGACGCCCCGTTTTGCCCAGCCCGGTGAGCCCGGAGAGACACGGTCCATCATCCTGGAACTCAAGCTGTTGGCCGATGTGGGGATCGTTGGGCTCCCCAACGCAGGGAAATCCACCCTGCTGTCCAAGGTCTCCGCGGCCAGGCCCAAGATCGCGGATTACCCGTTTACCACCCTGACTCCGCACCTGGGCGTGGTCAAGATCGAAGAGGCGGCCTCTTTTGTTCTGGCCGATATTCCCGGATTGATCCGGGGGGCTCATTCCGGCTCCGGATTGGGGGATTTATTTTTACGTCATGTAGAACGTTGCAGGGCGCTCCTTCACCTGGTCGATGTTTCGTCAGCGAGTACCCATGACCCCGTAGAGGCGCTTCTCATGGTAAACGAGGAGCTGCGGCAGTACAACCCGGAACTCTCGAAAAAGAAACAGGTGATCGCCGCCTCTAAGCTGGATATCAGAGAGGGAGAGGAGAATCTGGAGAAACTCAAGGGCTATTGCACCGGGCATGGTCTTGAGTTCTTTGCGATATCTGCGGTTACAGGCGAGGGTCTTTCGTCTCTTTGTATGCGTCTTTCCGAACTGGTCGAGGTAGGGAGTCATGAATTATAGGAAAATGCTGATGGGTCAATGCAAGCGTGCGGTGATCAAGATCGGAAGCCGCATCCTCACGACCGACGAACGGCGTCTCGATACCGATCGAATCCAGGATCTGGCGGATGAGATGGTCTCGGTGATGAAAAAAAGGATTGAGATCGTGGTGGTCTCATCCGGTGCGATTTCCGCAGGCATGGGGCGTCTCGGACTGAAAAAAAGGCCTTCCGACATTCCGGTTAAACAGGCCGCAGCGGCTGTAGGGCAGGGGCACTTGATCTGGTCTTATGAAGAGGCATTCGGCAGACATAAAAAGAAGGTGGCCCAGATTCTTTTGACCGCCGATGACCTGAAGAACCGCCGGCGTTTTTTAAATGCAAGAAATGCCTTGGAGTCTCTGTTCTATTATAAGGTGATCCCCATCATCAATGAAAACGATACCGTCGTGGTCGAAGAAATCAAGTTCGGGGACAATGACCACCTCTCGGCCCTGGTCACGAATCTTGTCCGGGCAGACCTCCTCCTGATCCTGTCGGATGTGGACGGGCTCTATTCCCGGGATCCCAACCTGCATCAAGACGCCCATTTAATACCCATGGTTGAAAAGGTTACGGACAAGGTTATCGCCATGGCCGGTGACAGTATGAGCGGGATCGGGACCGGCGGTATGCGTTCCAAGGTATTGACCGCGAGGACAGCGGCAGCCTTCGGGACTCCGACTCTGATTATTGACGGACATCAGAAGGGAGCGATACAGGCGGCCTTTCAGGGAGAGGAGATCGGGACCTTGTTCCTTGCCGGGAAAGACCCCCTGTCCAGCCGGAAACACTGGATCGCCTATACGCTGAACACCAAGGGGAGCCTCCATCTGGATGCAGGAGCTGCAGAGGCCCTGCTCAAGAAGGGGAAAAGCTTGCTCCCGTCCGGGATCAAGGCGGTATCGGGCCGGTTCGAAATCGGCGATCCGGTGAGCTGCCTGGGCCCGAGAGGAGAGGAGATCGCACGAGGATTGGTTAATTATCATTCCTACGAGATTGAAAAAATTATGGGAAGAAAGACCGGAGAGATCGAAAAGATCCTGGGGTACAAGTATTACGACGAGGTCATCCATCGGGATAATCTGGTTATTCTTGAATGAGGAGAGAGGTATGAGCCTGCAGGGAGATGTGGAGAAGAAGGTTCAAAAAGCCAGGGAAGCCTCCCGGAGGCTTGTGAGTCTGAATTCAGGGACCAAGAACAGGGCCCTGCTCCTGATGGCGGAACGCCTAAAAACCGAGGCGGGCTCCATCAAAGAGGAGAACCGGAAGGATATGGAGGCCGCAGAAAGCAAAGGACTTTCCAAGGCCATGATGGACCGGCTCCTGCTCAACGACCAGAGGATCCAGGCCATGGCCGCGGGGCTGCGTGAGGTTGCGGCGCTCCCGGATCCGGTAGGTGAGGTGATGCGGATGTGGAAAAGGCCGAACAATCTTCAGATCGGGAAGGTCCGTGTTCCGATCGGGGTCATTGGGATCATCTACGAATCCAGGCCCAATGTCACGGCGGATGCGGCGAGCCTGTGTCTGAAGGCCGGAAACGCCGTGGTCCTCAGGGGGGGCTCCGAGGCCATCCGCTCCAATGCCGCGATCGCCAAGATTCTTGCGGAATCCGCCGGGGATGCGGGTGTTCCGGACGGGGCGATTCAGTTTATAGATGTTCCTGACCGGGAAGCGGTCATGCATCTTCTGAAAATGGACCGGTATATCGATCTCATCATCCCAAGAGGGGGAGCAGGGTTGATCCGGACCGTCTGTGAGAACTCCGCCATACCGGTCATCAAGCACGACAAGGGGGTCTGTCATACCTATGTGGACCGTTATGCGGATTTCGATATGGCCGAGAAGATCTGTATTAATGCCAAATGCCAGCGGCCCGGGGTCTGCAATGCCATGGAGACACTCCTCGTTCATGAAGAGATCGCCGGCTCATTTCTCCCGCGTCTCGGTAAACGTCTCTTCAAGGCAGGGGTTGAAATCCGGGGATGCCCCAAGACGCGTGCGTTGATTCCCGGGTGCAAGGAGGCCGAGGAGCAAGACTGGTATACCGAATATAATGATTTGATTTTATCAGTCCGAGTGGTGAGTTCGCTGGAGCAGGCCGTCGAGCATATCACAAAGTACGGCTCTCAGCACTCCGAGGCCATCGTGACCAGCGATTATGCCGGGGCAAGGCGCTTCCTTACGGAGGTGGATGCCGCCGCTGTTTATGTCAATGCCTCGACCCGGTTTACCGACGGCTATGAATTCGGCCTCGGTGCGGAGATCGGAATCAGCACCAACCGCCTTCATGCCAGAGGCCCCATGGGCCTTGAGGAACTCACCACCTATAAGTTCATCATCTACGGGGACGGGCAGATCCGAGAATGAAGGATATTTTTAAAGGCATCGAAAAAACAAGCGGGCATCATCCATGCGTATCGGGATATTCGGCGGGACATTCAATCCCATTCACCTGGGACATCTGATTGTGGCGGAGGAGATCCGGGAGGGTTTTTCACTTGAAAGGATTTTCTTTGTCCCTTCGGCCCGGCCGCCCCACAAGTCTGAGCCGGAACGGATGGATGCAGAAGATCGTTTGGAAATGACCCGGCTCGCTGTTGAGGGGAATCCCCATTTTGATCTGTCCGTCATTGAGCATCAACGCCCCGGTCTATCTTATTCGGTGGACACCGTGGAATCTTTCCGAAGAGAATACGGGAAGGACGCCGAGCTCTTCTTTATCCTGGGGGCGGATGTTTTTTCAGAGATCAACACCTGGCATGAACCCGAGCGCCTGATCGGGCTGTGCAATTTTATTGTGATTTCCAGGCCCGGATTTTCCCTGGAGAAAACGCTTGGTTTCTTCACGGCCATATTCGGGATCCGGGCCGAGCCGGGAAGCCGGCAGATCCCGTTACCCAATGGCCATTTTCTCTACCTGTTAGACGTGACTCCCATCGGAATTTCGTCCACGCTGATCCGTGCCCGGATCCGGGAGGGGCGGTCCGTCAAATATCTCTTGCCGGAATCTGTGGCATCGTATATAATTTCAAACGGTTTATATGCTGAAAAGAGGAAATTTTGAACCTGCTTTATGAGACCGGAAAAATTAAAAAACCTATAGATGTTAAAGGGCGGGAAATAGACAGCAGGATACTGACAGGTCTTTGCATCAAGGCAAGCCTGGAAAAGAAGGCGCAAGACCTGGTGATTCTGGATCTTTCGGGGATCTCCATTTTTGCGGATTACTTTGTGATTTGCAGCGGCTCCTCAACCCGGCAGGTCAAGGCCATTGCCGACGAAATCGAGATGTCCCTCTCCAGGATGAAGATAGAGCCGGATCATGTCGAAGGCGCCGCTGAAGGGAGATGGATCCTCATGGATTACGGTGATACGGTGGTGCATGTCTTCTTGGAAGAAATCAGGCAGTATTACCGGCTGGAACGACTTTGGGGGGATGCTCCGCATCTGACCCAGGAGCAAATCCTAAGTTCCTACGCGCCATGAAGATACGCCTGATCTCCATCGGACGGACCGAAGACGACTACATCCGCATTGGGGCGGAACATTTTATCAGGCAGCTTCGGGTCTACAATCCCTTGGAAGAGATCCGGATCAAAGGGGTCAAAGCCGGGGTCAGAGAAGATGTAAGCAAGTCCCTGGATCTGGAGGGGGAGAAGATCCTGAAACGCCTGAATCCGAGGGACAGGGTGATTCTCCTGGATAGGCTGGGCAAGGGGATGACATCCGAGGCCTTTGCATGTTTTTTGGACGAGGCCCTCAAAGCTCCGGTCAGGAGCGTCAGTTTTGTGATAGGGAGCGCGGAAGGGGTCTCCGGATCCATACGAAAACGCTCGGATGGGATTCTATCCCTCTCCAAGATGACCCTCACTCATGAACTCACACGGCTGCTCCTGCTTGAACAGATCTACAGGGGATTCACCATACTCAGAGGAAAACGGTATCATCGGTAATAAGGGTTCTTTCGTAAAAAGGTTGAACGGCTAATGAGATCAAAGATAAAGAATCAAAAATCAAAATGACATAGTAAAAATAAAAAATGAATATCAATTTTGAAGGAGGAAAGATGATCCATCGCATCTTTTTCTGGATATTGTTTTTTGTGGTGGTCATGCTCTATCTTTCTCATCTGAATCCTGAAACGGTTCAGCTGCATCTGACCCCTGGAACCGTTTTCCCTATATCCACAAGCCTCTTGATGATCAGCTCCATGGGCGCCGGTGTATTCCTGATGATGACGGCCGTGGTCTTCCGGGATGCCCGAAAGGGATTCGCAGAATGGCGGGAAAAGGGACGGCTCAAAAAGAAAGCAAAAATCATGGATCTCTATCGCCAGGGGATTGATAATCTTCTCAGCAGAAAAAGAGAAGATGCATTAAAGAATTTTCAAAAAGTTCTGGAATGGGATCCGCATCATATAGAGACACTCCTCCGGATCGGCGAACTCTATCGGGATAACGGCAATCTCCGTGATGCCGTCGGCTCTCATGCCAAGGCCCGGACCATTGAGCCGGAGAACCTTTCCGTGCTTTTTGCTCTCGCCAAGGACTATCTGCAGTCCGGGCAGATGACGGAGGCTGCCGAGGTCTACCGGACGATCCTGAAGATCGATGATCAAAATGTGGAGGCCTTTATCAAGCTCCGGGATTTGTACGAGCGGGAAGGGGTATGGGATCAAGCCTATGCCCTGCAGAAGGATTACCTGAATCTTAAGAAAGATTCCGAAGAGAAGAGGCGGCTTTACTATTATCAGTTCATGAGAGCGGAACTTTTCCATGCTGAAAACGACCCGGAGAGGCTGATCAGACACTATTCCGAATTGATTAAGGCAGACAGGACCTTTGCCGCCCCCTACCTCAAGCTCGGGGAGATCTATGAGTCTCAGGGTGACCAGAAAGAAGCCGTCAAGATCTGGAAAAGGGGATTCAAGGAGACAAGCGCCGTGGTCTTTTTGGAGGCGCTGGACGGACATTACCGAAGACTCGAAGATCCTGCCAGCGGTATTCTGGTTTACAAGGAGGCCATGGATCGATACCCGGAAAATCCCATGTTCAGATTCCTGCTCGGGAAATTTTATTATCGTCTCGAGATGATCAATGATGCCCTGGATATCTTTGAAAATCTCGTTCAACAGGGGCTTCGCTTCCCGATTCTGCGCCAGATTTTGGGGGATATTTACCATAAACGGGGAAGAACTGAAGAAGCCTTCCTGGAATACAGGGAGTCTGTAAACTTTGTCCGGCCGGTCCTGGTTCCCTATACCTGTACCCATTGCGGAAATCAGCAGGATCAATGGATGCCATGCTGCAAGAGATGCGGGAAGCTTCAGACACTGACCATTCAATTGCCCGATGCGGACAAGGAGGCATCACCTTCCCGCATGGCCACCGTAGTCCATCATGACTGAAATATTCAAGCGCCCCAAGCCGCTTATGTTGATGATTTTGGACGGATGGGGGCATCGGGAGGGAGGAGCATACAATGCCATTGCCGATGCCCATACGCCAGTGCTTGATTCTTTATTCAAGGAATATCCTTCCGCCCTTATGGGGACCTCAGGTCTTGATGTCGGTCTTCCTCCCGGTCAGATGGGGAACTCCGAGGTAGGTCACCAGAATATCGGGGCCGGGCGGGTCGTCTATCAGGATCTCGTCAGGATCAGCCGATCTATTGAGAGCGGGGAGTTTTTTGAAAATCCAGCCTTTAATCAAGCCATGGATGCGGTATGCAGAAAGGGGAGCGCCTTGCACCTCATGGGCCTCCTTTCCGATGGAGGGGTCCACAGCCATATCCATCACCTCCGGGCTTTGCTCGATCTGGCAAAAAACAAGGGGGTTCCAAAGGTCTGGGTGCATGCATTTCTGGACGGCCGGGACACCCCTCCAACCAGCGGAATCGAGTATATTCAAGAATTGGAGGATGTTCAAAAAAGAATAGGTGTCGGAAAAATCGCGACCGTCATGGGGAGATTTTATGCCATGGACCGTGACAACCGGTGGGAACGGATTGCGCTTGCTTATCGGGCCATGGTTCATGGAGAAGCCTCTTATCCGAATGCAGAAACCGCGGTCAAGTCAGCCTACAATAAGGGTGAGACGGATGAGTTCGTCAAACCCTTGAGTATCTCCTACAATGGAACAGCCCCGATCACGGTCCGGTCCGGCGATGCCGTGATCTTTTACAATTTCCGCGCGGATCGCGCCCGGGAGATCACCAGGGCGTTCACCCAAGAAAATTTTTCCTTCTTCCCCAGGGAAAAGCTGGATCTTTCTGATTACATCTGCATGACCGAATACGACAAAACCTTCTCCCTATCCGTTGCCTTTACTCCGGTTGGTTTGAAAAACATCTTTCCCGAGGTCATCAGCCATGCGGGTTTGAAACAGCTTCGCATCTCGGAAACCGAAAAATACGCCCATGTCACCTTCTTTTTCAACGGAGGAGAAGAAAGAGTCTTTTCAGGTGAAGAACGGATCCTGATCCCATCCCCGAGGGACGTGGAGACCTACGATAAAAAACCGGAAATGAGCGCGCCTCTGGTCACTGATGAGGTGATCCGGCAAATTGAAAGGAACTTTTTTGATGTCATGATCTTAAATTTTGCCAACGGAGATATGGTTGGGCATACCGGCGTCTATGAGGCGGCCGTCAAGGGGGTTGAGGCCGTGGATAGATGCATCGGCAGAATTTATCAGACCCTGCAGAAGAAAAAAAACGGGGCGCTCCTGATCACATCCGATCATGGCAATTGCGAGATGATGAAGAATCCGGATACAGGAGAGCCGTTTACCGCGCATACCACGAATCCGGTCCCGTTGATCCTGACGAAGAAAGGTGTGCGGCTTCGCGGGAAGGGGATTCTTGCCGATGTCGCCCCGACCCTGCTCAACCTCCTTTCGCTTTCACAGCCTGCGGAGATGACCGGGAAAAGCCTTATTCTTTAAAGTCCGGGGATTCCATCATGCTCTCCTGGGTCAGAGAATTTCTGAATCTGGTCTTGCCCGGCAAATGTCCCATATGCCATGTCGATTTAAACACCGAGGAAGGCGAGCCGCCTCCTTTTTGTAGTTCATGTTTACAGAAAATGATCCAGATCGCCGGGCATGGTTGTCCCACGTGCGGACGCCCCCTGCCGTCCCGGGAACTTCTTGAGATGAATCCTAAGTTTCGATGCGGCGTCTGCAGGCTCCGGCAGACTCATCTTGACGGCGCCAAGGCATGTTTTTATTTTGCCGGACCTGTCAGAGAGGCCATCCACCTTTTCAAATACCGTGGATACTGGAGGCTGGGGAGGGGGCTGGTCCGTGGAGCTGTGGACTGCATGAAAGAGGTCCCTTTTGAGGCCGACCTGATTCTGCCGGTTCCGCTCGATACCTTGCGCCTCCGCAGGCGGGGTTTTAATCAGGCCGTGGTTTTGGGGAGGGAGCTTTCTAAAGCAAAGGGAATCCCCATGGCGCTTGATCTTCTCGTCCGGACGAAACGGGTCCGGCCTCAGGTGGGTCTCAGGGGAAAAGAACGGCTTAAAAACATCAGAGGATGTTTTCATGTCACCAATCCGGAGAGGATCGAGGGCCGGAAGGTTTTACTGGTGGATGACGTCATGACCACAGGGGCTACAGCGAATGAATGTGCGCGACGCCTCAAGAAATCCGGCGTAAAAAGCGTTTTCCTCTTTGCAGTGGCCGGCGCCTTTCAACTTTCAGAAGAAGAATCGGGGAGAGATTTTCTATCGCGTTGAGGAATGCAAAGCCCGCCTTCGGTTTTGAAAGGCGGGCTTTGTAGAAGGGCTCCATTATTCCATATCATATTTCTTGATAGGAGGAATGGATTGGGGGGTATATTTGATATGGTCCCCCGGGTTGATTTCGTATAGCTCTTCCACGATCACGGCTGTCGATGTATTTTTCATGGCATTCAGAACCACCAGTTCTCCCATAATATCCACGGGAAAATCCTTGGCCTGGATCCCGGATAGAGCGGCATCCTTCGCACTGACCTGGGGCGGGGGCCCGGCACGATAGATGATGAACCGATCGCCGGGCGCCACGGAATTTTCGGCTCCCACATCGAGGTAAACCATGTCCCGCACCCCCAAATTGGACTTGCCGAGGGTATTCTGCACAATGACTCCTTGAATGCTCTTGTCTTCGGTACTGAGATTGTTCGGGCCGATCAAGGGCTGAGGATGATACGCCCGGACCATGTCCCCGACCATGATCGGATTGTAGGCCTTGATGATCCTGGCCGTGGATAGATTTTCCTGTAGGGATGTGATCTTTAAGATTCCTTGTACGGTGACCTGTTTGCCCATCTTATACCGGGTTTCGGGGTGTACCACGTCCTCCCCTACATGGACGGCCTGAAAGAGATCCCCATATTTGACCCCATCCCGTGAACCCAGGCTCAGATGAACCACGTCTCGGTATGTCAGCATTTCCTTCTCTTCCCAGGTAGAGACAATGACCCCCTCTCCTGCTTTCTCTCCTGATGGGAGGATGAACCCGGACGATTCGAAAAGGTCTCGTTCCACCAGGTATCCTCCCACGTAGGCCACCGGACCTTCAATCGCCGGTTCGGCTGGGGCCGGAACGGCTTGGGCCGGAATGGTTTTCTCCGGTGAGGGTTGGGCCGTGGTGGTTTGAGGATGCTCAGCCGCTCCCATGCGCCTAAGTTCTTCGGCGCTGGGAATTCGGACCTGATCCCCGGGATAGATCAGGTGAGGATTTTTAATTTGAGGATTGTATTGCCAGACTTTGGGCCAGAAAAAGGGGTTTACAAGATATTTTTCCGTTACGTCCCACAGGGTGTCCCCTTTGATGACGGAATGCGTCTCCCCTTCTGAACCGGAAACCGCTCCGGCCGAACCGATTCTGCCGGAAAGGAGATACAAAGATAGACTGAGAACAGTAAGCATGAGCATCTTGGAACCGATCTTCATGATCTCTCCTTTTTTGAAAGGCCGTGAACGGTAGTTATCTTATTAAAAAGTTTAAAATGTTTTATGTGTTTTGTCAAGAGACTTTATTTTTTAATGGGTTACAAAAATTATGATCTTGAGATCTCTTTAAATTTGCCGATTTCCATGCCGTTAAAAAAGATTGAAAGGGACAAGATTTTGATTTTTAAGATCCGGAGTCAGCCGATTCCGAAGGTTTTACTAAAGGTATGGATTCATATAACCGATACGATTCTTAAGATCTATGGGATTGACCGACAGCCATGAAGTTGAAAAACATATTTTTGTCTTGTTGTAAGACCATGGATTGATGGACTTGTCCATAGAAGGGATGGATTTTCACAAAAAACCCGGCATATTTTATCTGGTGTGATGATGCAAGAAAATGAGACCATCATTCCCTGGAACACGAAGATCCGGCAAAGCATCAAGACGCTGCTGGACCAGGTCGGTCATCTATCAGGGATTCCCCTGCAAATCCTTCATGTTCCGACGCATGAGATGCTATTGAATGCCGTTGCCTGTTCGCAGGATCTCTCTGCCTGCGCCTTTAAAACCAAGGAGGTCCGGATAGGGAGCGCGCTCATCCTGATCATCAAAGGTTTTTCAAAGGATGATTCAGAATCAGCAAATCTGGAGAACGCCCTTCAATTATTGTATGATGTTCTAAAAGGGCATTTACAGACCCAAGCGGAGATAGAGAGCCTCTCCATGGAGCTTCTGGAAAATTATCAAACCATGAACATGCTTTATCGGTTGTCCGAAGCCCTTGGGGATATCTATGATATCAAGCGCGTTTCATCCATTATCCTGGATCAGGCCGTTGCCATCACGCATGCTGAAAGAGGCTCGGTGCTTCTTCTGGATGAGGATGGGAAGCATCTGCAGGCGGAAGCTTCATACGGTTTTGTGTCTGATGAACTCCAGTCGCTTACCCTGGATCTCGCGGACACGCTCTGCGCCGAGATCCTGAAGACCGGCAGCCCTCTGATCGTGCATGATATCAAGCGTCACCCTGATCTTGCCATCTATTCAAAAGGCGTTTACAAGACCGGCTCCTTTATTTCCATACCGCTTTATACCATAAACGATCAGAAGGAAAAACGGCTCCTCGGCGTTCTGAACTTGTCGGACAAGGCGACTGAAGAATGCTTCAAGTCGAATGACCTCAAGCTGATCAGCGCGATGACCGCCCAGGCCTCTGTGTCCATTGCGAATGCCCAGTCCATGAAAAAGCTGAGAAAGTCCGAGGAAGAGTTGAAAATCACGCTGCATGAACTGATGTCCACCTACGAGAACCTGGAAAAACGAGCGGTGATCATCGATCAAATCAACAAGATCAGCCTGGCCATCAATGCCACACTCGATCTGGATAAGCTCTTTGAAAAGATCTGCCTCTATGCAAAAAATATGACGAATGCCGAGGATGCCGCCGTATACTACAAGGAAATCGCCGCCGAGGTCGGATCGCAAGAACAAAGCCGCCTCTCTTTTTTGGAAAACGGGAATAGCCGGGCATGGAAAAATCACGTTCCTTTTCCGGACATTCTGAAAGCGGGTAAAAAATTCTTAATGGACAAACCCGGCGCATTGACACATCTGCCTCTCAGAGACGGGAGGGTAGTCCCCATACGGAATCTTCTTGCCATTCCTTTCTTCCATAAAGGAGAAGCGATCGGCGTGATTGCCGTCGTCAACAAGATTTCTTCGGGAAATTTTTCCGATGAGGATGTGGAACTCCTTCATACCCTCGGTAACCAGGCCGCCATTGCCGTAGACAATGCAAAGCTCATTGAGGACCAGAAGACCCTGTTTTTAGATACGATCATAGCCCTGGCAGCCGCGGTGGATGCCAAGGATCCTTATACCCACAGCCATTCCAAGAATGTTTCCATCTACAGTAAGGCCATTGCAGATCAGATGCTTCTTCCCGAACACGAGATGGAAACTCTGGAGCTGGCCGCCATTCTTCATGATATTGGAAAGATCGCTATTCCGGAATCGATATTGAACAAACCGGGAAAGCTGACCAGAGAAGAATTCGAGATTATGAAGACCCATCCGGTCTGCGGCGTAAAGATCGTCGAGAACATCAAAGAGATGGAGGAAATCATACCCGGGATGAAACATCACCATGAACGATATGATGGGAAAGGGTACCCGGATGGTCTTCGGGAGGAGGAGATTCCATTATCGGCCAGAATATTGGCTGTAGCGGATACTTATGATGCCATGACATCGGACAGGCCCTACCGCAAGGGGCCGGGCCATGAGGCTGCCATGAGGGAGATCATGCGGTGCAGCGGGACCCAGTTGGCTCCGGATGTCGTGGAAGCCTTTTTGAGGTCATCCATCTGCAACAAGCCCTATGAAGTTGCCGTTAAATAACCGTTTGACATCCCTTTAAAAATACATTAAAGTGTTAGGGAAAGTTTATCCGTTTATCCGGATACGACGAGGCGCGGACTTCATGGAATTTCAAAACAGTGGTTTGAAGAAAAACGTAAAAATCATGATCGTAGATGATGAATTTTTCATCTCCAGGTCTTTGGCCTTCATGCTCGAGAAGGAAGGATACGAGTGTATCACAGCCAATGACGGGGATGAAGCGCTGAAACTCGTTGCGCAGGAAAAACCGGATATGATGTTTCTGGATATTAACATGCCGAATAAAAACGGTTATGAGGTTTGTGCCGAGATCAAAAAGAACCCAGCGACCCAAGACATCGTTGTGATTATGCTGACGGCAAAAGGACAGGTGGAATTTGAAGACAAAGGTTTTGACGCCGGCGCGGATGACTTTCTGCTCAAGCCTTATGATCCGAACCTGATCATCGCCATGATTGAGAAAAATTTGAAGAAATAGCCTCTTCCCACTGAATGGGTTCACGAACCTTCCGTCTCCTGATCGTCTTCACCCGCAATTTTTTTAAATCCGGAGATTTCTGTTTTTTCATAGGATCCAGGAAGGGGAAACTTGTTATTATCCACTTTAAAAACGATTCGCCCCCGCAGTTTTTTCCGACCGGGAGACTTTTTTTCTTGATCTTGAATTTTTCCCATGCCGTTTCGGCGTTTTTCATCTATTTTTGTGAGGACCTCGAAAAGGATCCGTCCGGTCTTCAAGGCAAGGGGCCCTTTGACCTTTGTGGGGAGTTTTCGGTCCGTGAATTCAAATCTCCCCCCTTCCCAGAGGAACAAATCAAAGAGGTTGTCCTTGATCAGCAAGATGACCTGTTCATAAAGCTCTTGATGCGAGATCAGGCCGCACTCCTCCAGAATTTCCGTCAGTTTCTTTCCAGTCCGCTCATTTTCCTCCAGGCAGCGTTCGAGATCTCCTGCACGGATCCGTTTCTTCCTGATCAAGAACTGTCCGATCTTTTCATTTTCCCTGGACGAGGAAACAAATAGGATCCGGCCCGACTGAAAGAAGACCTTCTTCCATTCTCCTTCGCGGACAAACTCAACGATTCCGGTCTGCGTGGCGGCCTCGATCCATTGCAAAAGATCGGTGACCGGCATGGTTTTGATATCACCGGAAAGGGCCATGGAGAGACTGTCCTTAAAGATAAAGATATGAAGGGTGATGTTGTCCTGTATAAGAGGGCATGCAAAACCGATGTGTGCTATTAAAAGGTCAAGATAATATCCGCTTCCAGGGTCATATCAAGAAGAGCGGCGGCTCCGATGATTTCCTCTACCTCGTCAATCAGGTTGTCCGGTTCAAGGTCATGGAGATCCAGACTCTGATGGCAGACCATTAATTTGACGCCGGCCGCGATGGCCTGATCCAGAAATGATTTCAGCGTGGTCCCTCCCTCCTTGACCGTGATTTTCTCCGCGGCTTTTTTTTCAACAATGGTCGCCCCATTGACCGTAAAAACAATGGTCGCATCCATGTTCATGGCCGCAGCGGTGGTTGCGATAAAAAAACCTGCCGGTATTCGTTCAGGTGTTTTAAGACCGCTGGTCTGAATAATCAAGAGCTTTGTCTGCTCTTTCATATCGGCTCCCAAAACGAGGCGATAGGACATCCTCCCGGCGCTTGCAGGAGCTTTATCAGTGAAGGAGGATCATAACGCTTTGCCGGGTCCTCAGTGTGAAGGATCAGCGAACCCTGTTGCCGTTCATCTCGCTCCTCCCCGACCCGGTTTGCGGAGCGAGGCCGGGGGGTCTGGTGGAACGGGGTTCAGTAAACACCTCTGGGAGAATCTTGCTTATGACTTCTTTAAATAGAATTTGAAAACGCCGCTTTCCTCAACCGTCTCGACCAAGGCATTTCCCGTTCTTTTGGCCCAGGCGGTGATATCGTTTTTGGATCCGGGATCTGTGGACAACATTTCCAGGATTTGGCCGCTGTTCATGGCATCCATGGCCTTCTTGGTTTGAAGAACGGGTAAAGGACAATTTAACCCTTTGCAGTCCAGTGTCTTATCAGCAGTCGGCATATCTTTTCCTCCTTGATGTAGTTAAATGGGGTTAAAATCTCAAGTTTGGAATATAAACTTTATTGTGGTTATTGTCAAATAAAATTTGATTGCATGCGTTTTTTAGCGTCCTCAAGAGGACGCTTTATCTCCTTGATCCTTTCTTCGGCACGGATCGCAACGGCTGCTTAGCGGCCCTATTCGTAAATACGGTCGCATTCGAGTGCCGTAGGGCGGCCTCATCTGCGTTCCGCTCCTTGCGGCGTACCACAGTGGGTACACCTCAGTCCCGCGCGGGGATGAGACCGCCCTACAACCCTCTACCGGTAAACCGAGTACAAGTCGGTACGTTGCCATATTTACGGACAGGACCACTTAGTACCCGGAAGACTCAAACGAGACTTACAAGGATCTTTTTTTGATCCGTTTCAACAGCCATCCTTGACGGGTCTTCATGGCTCCATGCGGGCATAGTTCCTGGCAGCAGAAGCATCGGATACAGCGTCGGGTATCAATTCTCAGGTGATCCCCTTCTATCTTGATGACCTGCTGAGGGCAGGCCTTGACACAGACCTCGCATTGTTTGCAGAGAGTGGGATCGGATTCCGGGTAGGCGCTCAGGCTGCTCTTCAGCATCTTCATCACAAAATCCGGGATCCTCCATTCCAGATCCGCCGATTCAGGCCATTTAAAATCCCGTATGCCGATCTTTCCGGCCTTTTCTCCGAGGATCTCAATTCGGTTGAGAGAAACCTCGCCCACGCCCAATTTTTTTGCAGAACGGAGGGTCGGGAGGCGGAGAGGATCCATTCCCATCAGATGCATGATGACGGCATCAAGGGCGACAGCATCGGCAGAAGCCGCCAAGAGGCCGATCGGCCTCGGAGTGCCGCTTCCAGGACCGTTTCCCTCCATCCCTACGATTCCATCCATCAAGGTGAGCGCTGGGGAAAGGGTGGTATAGATTTCTACGAGCATCTTTGCGAACGCATCCCGGTTGACCCCCGCCTTTAAATGCCATTGGGCCTTTCGTATCCCGATGACGCATCCAAACATGTTTTTGACACCGAGAGTCATCAGGACCTGCCCGTGGGTTTTGAGTTTGGGAAGATTGATGATGACATTCGCGTTCAGGGCCTCTTCCGCCAGTTCAAGAGGGAAACCACTTTTACCGGCCTTTCCCACCAGGACCGATTTTCTAAACTCTATAATTGGAACTTCAAGATCCCGGGCGATCTTGTCTATTCCGCAACGTACGGCATTTTTTTTCGCGCTTCCCAGCCCCGGACTATCCCCGATGACCGGCCGGCCTCCGGCCTTTAAGACTTGTTTTAAGACGGCCCGTACCACAGCCGGATGGGTGTTCACGGCCGACCCGCTCGGTTTTGGAGCCAGAAGGTTAGGCTTGATCAGCACCGAATCTCCGGGATGCACAAAAGCGCCGATCCCGCCCAAAAGATCAAGAAGGTTCCGGACGGATGTTTCAACGGCCGCTTCTTCGTAATCCTGACAGCTTGTCAGCGCTACCTGTGTTGTCATCATCATGATTTGTTTCAGGTATGTGCAAAAAAAGACACAGTATTTTTAAGATATTGAGTTTTAATTACCACATCACCCCGAATTTTATGTAAGGGCAATTGCCCTGAGAAGATTTATAACCGATTGTTTTTATTCGTAAAAAAAATTATCAACCCCTAAGGCCTTGTTTGGTACAGAACTTGCAAGTATTTATAAACTTAAATGCATACTTGTCTTTAAAAGGAGAAAGAGATTGAAATATCAGAGAACCATCGCCTCACCCATTGAATGTTCCGGTATGGGTCTTCATTCCGGCCGGAAAGTCCAGATCAAGATCCTTCCCGCTCACGCAAATACCGGCATTGTTTTTAAACGAACCGACATTCGTGATGAGGTGGAGATCCAGGCGCTCGCCAAGAATGTCGTGGATACCCGTCTGAATACCACGCTGGGTAAAAACCGTATCCAGATCAAGACGGCCGAACATCTTTTGGCTGCCTTTGCCGGCCTCGGGATTGACAATGCCGTGATTCAACTCGACTCCTCGGAAGTTCCCATCATGGATGGCAGCGCGGCATCCTATATTTATCTTTTGACATCCGCCGGAATCCGAAGGCAAAGCCATTTGCAGAAATTCATTAAGATTCGTGAGCCGATTGAGATCAAGGATGAAGACCGTTTTGCCGCGATCTATCCTTCGGATCTGACGGAGATTACCTATGAGATCGATTTTGAACACCCCATGCTGAAGAAACAGCGTTATTATTACCGGGCAAGCGAAGATACCTTTGTTCGTGAAATCGCCAGGGCCCGCACCTTCGGTTTCCTCAAAGAGGTGGAATATCTTCAGTCCATGGGATTCGCCAAGGGTGGTTCTCTTGACAATGCCATCGTGATCGGAGACTATCGGATCTTGAATCCTGAAGGCCTTCGTTATCCGGATGAGTTTGTCCGTCATAAGATTCTCGATTCTATTGGAGATCTGAGCCTGGTCGGATGTCCGATCATCGGGCATTTCCATGCTGTGAAGTCCGGACATGCCTTGAATGCCAGGCTGGTCCAGCAGATTCTTGACCATCCGCAAAAGTGGGATTATGTCACCCGCAGGGAAGAACTTTATCCCATGGTCCCGGTCCTCGAAAAGTCCGGCCTTCCGGCCGGCGGTTTTGTCGAGGCCACGGCATGATCCCATTCCGGCGCTCTTGATCACAGAGACCCGAGGCCGGGAACCCGCTTCTTTTTAAAAGCCTGCGCCTTCTTTTACAGCAAGCAATGGAAATCGGGTTTTTAGATTCTGAATGAAATCCATCCTTGCCTTCCGGTTGAATTTGTGTGCGTCATTTACGGCGCCGAAGATCCCTCCGGTGTACCATCCGGTCTCAAAAAATCCGAGAATCGTTCCGGCTGCTTCGCTCCCCCGGTCAAAGAGCTCAAAAGCGGCCCAGATAAAAGATCCGTTCAGGACGAATGACGTCATTCCTTCAGTCCATCGTCCCGTATAGATCTGGCCGGCCCCGGGGAGGACGGCGGAGAATATTCCTGCAAGAAGAGGAGACTTGACCGGAGGGGCCATGCCGGATGCCATCTCTTTGGATAAGGCTTGGGCAGCGGGATATTGGGGGCTCTTTTCGCTGACGCCGGAAAAAACACCGGCGGCGCGATCAAGCTTCTCAAGGTAAATGAGAGACCACCCCAGGTATAGGCGCGCCGGATCCATGCGGGTGGAGTCCGGATAGTTTTTTATAAAATCCGAAAAGGCCCTGTCCGCATCTTCGTATCGTCCGTCCGTGTAGTAGGCAATCCCGATTTCATAGTAAGCCCTTTCTGATACGGGGGTTCCAGGATAATTTTTATAAATCCGCTGAAACTGTTCCACAGCCAGATCGGTCTTTCCTCCGCTTTCATAGGCGATGGCGATATTTAGAAGGCATAGAGAGGCCCGTTCATCATCCGGGTAATAAGACAAGAACCGTTTGTATTCGGTAATGGCCCGGTAATAATCCTTTTCTTCCATGAGACTCCCTGCAAAAGCGATGAGGCGGTCTGCTTCGAGAGAACCGGAAGGATCGGCATGGGCGGAGAGGACCGTATAAAAACTGATAAGAATCAAGATGACTGAAAAAACGAACTTACGGGTTTTCGGTTCCATCACCTACTCCCCGGTTCGGCGCGATTCAGGAGGGTCGTGACGGACCGCTTCGGCAAACCAGAAATCATTATTCTCGATCGGATCGTAAAACCGGGATCTCATGCCATCCCGGAGAACAGGGACAAACCGCTGTTCTTCATATTCATGCACGATCCGGTCCGCACTCATCATGAACCCCAGGGAAGCTCCATGCTTTTGCAGGGCCTGGATACTGTAATGTGAGCACGTCGGGGCCATGGAACACCGGTCTCCGTCAACCGGAGAAATGTACTGCTGGAAAACGTGAACAGCCCCGCCCAGGAAGCGAACGAAAGGATTCCAGGCGTCCGGTTCTGTTTTTTCATCACAGGGCGATCCCTCTCCGATAACAGGGGCTTCTTTATTTTCCGACCAGGGACCCCAGTTGATCGTGGCAGAATAAGAAGGGATGGTCACGGAAAGAAGCGCGAATATGACGCCGAACCCAAGGGGATTCATATTTCTCCTCAAAAAGCGGATTCAGAATAACAGAGGGAGAAAGAGGTGTCAAGAGATGAGGCGCTGCAGCATTGAAATGGCATTGACAATTATAAAGAAAATTGCTATCTTTCACAGAACCGGCAAGGGTGCTGTTTGCAATATAACCTGCTGATTTGGGAGAGAGAGCATGCGTGTAAAACTTAGAAATATGACCGCCTTGATTTTACTGATCTCCTTTCTCACCATGGGTTGCGAAGCCCTCTTAATCGGAGGCGCGGCTACGGCAGGTTATAAGATGGGGACGGATCAGAAAACCATACCGGAGGCGTTCGATGATTCCTTGATTACTGCATCCATCAAGACAAGACTCTTGCAGGATCCATATATACGCGCCTTGAATATCGATGTGGATACCAACCTCGGGGAGGTTACCCTTTCCGGCTATGTCCGTTCCCAGGATGAGATCGACAGGGCCATGACCATTGCCAGGGGTGTGAGCGGAGTGAAGGGAGTCACGTCGCTTCTTAAGGTGAGGGAGATGAAGTAACGCCCATGCAGGGCTGTTTCTGACGATGGAGAAAACATTTGGCGGGCATCATTCTTTCCGGAGGTGAAAACAGAAGGATGGGCTGGAACAAGGCCTTCCTGACATGCAAGGGGAGAATGTTCATATGGGCCGTCATAGAGGCGTTGGCTCCTCTCTTTAATGAACTGATGATTGTCACCAGAGAACCCGATCTTTATTCCGGCTTCCCTGTACGAACGGTGGTGGATTTTCTGCCTGAGCGGGGGCCTCTCACAGGAATTTTTACAGGAGTTGCGGCTGCCAAAGATGAAATAAATTTTTGTGCGGCATGCGATATGCCCCTGATACGAAGAGATTTGGTTCAATATATGATGAATCTGGCCCATGGATATGATGCGGTTATACCGGTCATCCATGATGAGAAAAGGGGGCCAGGATCCCGGATCCATCCGTTGCATGCCGTTTATAAAAAGGATTGCCTGTCCGCCATGGAGCGGCATCTGAGGCAGGGGAGACGGAGCCTGCACGAGTTGGTGAGTTCCCTTCATGTGAGGTATATTGCGGAAAAGGAGATGGTCCGATTTGACCCTGAACTTCGTTCAATTCGGAATATCAATACACCGGACGAGTACCAGGCCCTGAAATTGGAGTTTTCCGAAACCCATTAAAGAGGGCAGCAGCCTCCAAGGAGCGACATATGTTCGGATTGGGATGGATGGAGCTCTTGATCATCCTTGTCATCGTATTGGTTCTTTTCGGCGCAGGGAAGCTTCCTGAGATCGGGACCAGCATAGGAAAAGGGATCAAGAATTTTAAAAAAGCCACCAAAGGCGAAGATGAAATCGATGTGACCCCGGAGAAAGAAAAAAAGATTGAGACTGAGAATAAGAAATAGTTCCGAGGATCTTTTTTTAAATGATCATGGCTTCTGCAAAAAAACAACGAGTAAGATTGCTTATTCATGGCAGGGTTCAAGGAGTCTTTTTCCGGGCCGGCACACAAGAGGAAGCCGTTCGATGCAGCCTGACAGGATGGGTCAGGAATCTTGCCGATGGGAGCGTGGAGGTCCTGGCTGAAGGGGATGGAGAGACCCTTTATGAGTTTACAAAATGGTGTCGGAAGGGTCCTCCTTATGCCGAAGTGAACCATGTTGACATGTCTGAAGAACCCTATACCGGAGAATTTAAAACTTTTCGGATTCTACATGGATAGGGGATTGAAACCTGATGGAGGGTGAGTTGGCATCCAAGACCCGTAAGAGAAAGATTAAAACAGCCAAGAAAAGGGCCAAAATGGATCGGAATAAATCCGATATGGTGACCCTGGCGTCAAAGAGAAGAAACCGGAAGAAGTAAATCCTTCTAATGGGTCCTGTTCGTCCATAAGGTGTATGGCGATTGAATGCCGCCGTATTGAAAAATAGGGCCGTTAAGAGAAACCGGCCCCTTCGGCAAGTTCAGGGCTGTGAGCCGGTCGAACCGGATACGTTCAGGCAAGACGCGGCAGAGGAGAAGGGTTCTCTTGGACATCCGGCACAGGATGTCCGGTTCTGACGCATCGGCGGTAGTCCTTCCAATTTATAGGCTTTTCGGTCCAGTGACGCAGGGCCCAGACCATAAGTGATAAGATCATCTCATCCATCTTTGGATCTCCTGACGGCAGGATATCCACAAACATTCCATCGGAAGATCGTGACTTAAAAATCTCATAGAGAATGCTTTTACAGAACTTGTATCGCGTAGCCTTTGTGATATCGAAAGGGATCGGCCTGGCAAAAAGCTGATCGTAGAGAATATGAATTCGGCGCCGGTTCCTGCTCGCGGATTGCCTCAATGACCGCAGGATATATTTTTTCTCTTCTTCCGTTCGAAATTCCTTGTTAAAAAGCCTGTCCACGCAGCCGAAAAAGAGAAGACAATATTTTCGAAATTTGTAATCTTTTGCCGTGGTTTCAGCGGTGCCGTGATGCATCTCCTCGAACCACTGGACAACAGGGAGCCGGTCCACCAATTTATGCAGGATCTTTTTAGGCGGCAAGGGCCTTTGGATTCCGTATTTCTTAAGCTTCTTTCTCAAGGTTTGGCTGCTCATGCCGAGCCTCTCTGCCGCCTCTCCGATTTTTTCCGGACATTCGAGCACGGCATCCTCGATCCATCTCCTTTGCAGCGCTTTCTCAATGATCCCAAAGCGCGGGAAGATCCTGAGACGCAGATCTGCAGACGTTGTCAGGAGAGACTCAGCCGCGGCCTTGCGGCTGCATTTTTTCTCCAGATAGATTTGGATCAGCGCCTCGCGGATCTTTTCTCTGGACCAGAGTCCGTTAAGATCAGGGGATTCGGCGGATCGGGCAGGCCTGTGAAGATTCGGAGGGTCTCTTTTTTCCCGCAGCGCTTTTACGAGTTGATTCGCAGATGAGTAGAACCGGATCGTATTGATCATCACGTTTTGAAAATCTTCCCGATCCCATGTCACTTTGTGGATCTCAAGGTCCAGCCTTTGGGCGATCGAGAGCAGGAGTTCCGAGATATGATCCTCAGAAAGGGGTCTTAGTATATCCATGAGCATCGAGGCGGCGGAAGGAATCTTTGAAACCGCCTCCACAAGCCTCGAAAGGGAGCGCCTTTTTTGTGATTTTGTGCCGTCGAGATAATCATTCAATATCAACCAAAAACCGAGAGGTGAATGCATACCGCAGCCTCAATGAATGATCTTTATTCAGACTTTGTTTTTCAAATATCCGCCTTGGAAATTTCTTCTCAATCTTCAGGCCCATGAGACTGTGCGCTGAGGTATTCCTGCAACTGGCGGTACGCCTCGATTCTGACAGAATCAAAAAGCGCACAGTATGATTCGATGTCAGGCCGGATTCGTATTAAGACCTCAAGAATGAAAACCGCCTCTTCTCCTGAACAGTTCAGATTGTGAAACACGCAGTCACGGCATTCCATCATCTTTCACCTGCTCTCCTTTCTTGATTCAACGCTCAAGATCATTCAAAATGTTCCGATAAGTCAGGATGTATCTAATGGATTATGCGGGAAAATCACGGCCTGACGATGGTTAACAATATATATCCAATTATACTTTTATGGAGTTATATTGTCAACCATTTATTGTTCATCTATTGGGGTTTTCATATTCCGTGAGTTTCTTTAATGTTATATTAATTTTGGATCATCTCCAAAAGAGTGGGTGAAAACATAAGGGGTCAAGGGGTCAAGGATTCCAGGGGTCAAGTGAAGTGCTAAAACATAAAAGGCCGAGGGTCCTCGTGTCGTGTCACGTGTAAAATGACGTATCCCATTTTCCCTCTCACCTCAGTCCTCTCCCCAAGGGAAGGACGTTCAAACAACCCTTCTCCCCTATGGGGAGAAGGTTAGGATGAGGGGGTGACACCAAAAGGCACTGCAAGGTTGACGCGACACTAGGGGTTAAGGGTGCCGGTGTTTTTCTCTGGAGATTTTGCTTGCGTTTCAGTATTTCACCCCGTTAGAGAGCTCGTCTCTCTAACGGGGTTCACTTGAACCCTTGAACCCTGGAATCCTCGAACCCTTTTTACCCACTACATGGGAGAAGAGCCTTAATTTTTAAATCAAATCAATGAATTTTAATGGAAAAAATTGCTCGATGAAAAATCTGGGAGATATCATCAAGGAGGCCATACGACGCAGTCCGAAGATGTCACTCCGTAAACTTGAGATCCTGTCAGGCGTGACCCGAGCCGAGATCTCCCTGATCATCCACAAGAAAAGAAAACGCCCAACCCCGCAGGTCCTAAGAAAGCTGGCCTTGCCGTTAAAATTGGACTACACCTACCTGTACACATTGACCGGGTATCTGGATGAAGAGGATTACCGAAGACTCGCTGATTTGAGAGAAGGCGCGCAACCCCTCCCCGGCTCGCTTCATGAGAGCATCCCCGGTTATACGAGACTCAGCCGGAAGAAAGAAGAACTCATTCAGATCATTGAGGATCTTCCGGACCGGGAAATCGCCGGGGTGATGGACTATATCAAACTGATCCGGCTCAAGGTTCAAGAGCAAAAAAGAGAGAAGGGATAAACCGGTTCTTTCAGGATCCGGATCCCTCAGCTAAATAATCCGGCTGATCCGTTCAAAGTAGTGTGCAAAGGTTCGCATCCCTCCCGTGACCTGAGTCCATTCAAAATATTCATTAGGCGCATGATACCCGTGTTCCGGGAGAGAGAGTCCTAAGAAAATAACAGGGATTTTAAAAATTTTATTTAGGTTCACCACGGCCCCGATGGATCCTCCTTCCCGGATCAAGGCGGGTTTTTTCTGAAATCCGAATTGCATGGCATCAGAAGCCGCTTGAAGGTGCTCTCCATCTGCGGGGGAAAGATAGGGATCGAGAAAGGCTTCAGGACGGACATGGATGTCAGGATTCTCACCCTTTACGAAAGCTCGAAACTGAGAGAAGATTTTTCCCGGGTCTTGTCCCGGGACCAGCCTCATGCTGATTTTGGCCTCTGCCTTTTGAGGGATCACGGTCTTGATCCCTTTCCCGGTGTATCCGCCTGCAATGCCGTGAACCTCGAAGGTCGGCCTCAACCAGATGGCGTTTAGAACCTGTGCGGTCTTCTCAAAACGGATCTTCTTTAATCCATGCGCCTTCTTGAAGCCGGAAATCCTGAAGCCGACCCCCTCGAAGTTTCGCCGTTCTTTCTTGCCTGGAGGCAGCATGTCGTCATAAAATCCGGGGATCTTCACTCGGCCCGTCACAGGATCATAACACGCTGTGATCAGCCTGCAAAGCTCTCCGATGGGGTTCCTGGCCGCGCCTCCGGCCAATCCTGAATGAACATCCCGGCTGCCGGTTTCAAGAAAAAGGCTTGCGGTCAGGAGTCCCCGGATGCCGTATGGGATGGCGGGTTTGTTTCGTAAGACCCAGACGGTATCTGAAACCATGATCGAATGGGCCTGGAGAAGGGTTTTCCTTGATCGGATGGCTTTTTCAAAATTCGGGCTTCCGATCTCCTCTTCAAATTCCCAGACAAAACGGAAATTCAGGGGAACCCCTTGTTTCAGAGCGTATGCTGCAGCAAAAAGGGCGGTTAAGGCCGGGCCTTTGTCGTCGGTCGTGCCCCGTCCGCCGTATCGGCCGGCATGGATCGTCAATTTGAATGGGTCCTGGTCCCACTGCGATGGATCCGCAGGCTGCACGTCCAGATGGTTATAAATAAGAACCGTCCGATGTTTTTTATTCGTACCCATGGTCCCGATCACCACAGGATGGCCGGGTGTCCATAAAACTTCCGCATGAATGCCGAACGATTTCAGGATTCCCGCCGTCAAAACCGCGGCCTTCCGGATATTTTGCTTGCATGCCGGGTCGGAACTGACTGTAGGGATTTCCACCAAACGTTCTAAACTCTTTTCATACGGTTCCTTCACGGAACGGATATGTTCGTCCAACCTTTTTTCGTTGATTAAAGGCATGAATTTATAGTCCCTGTAAAAAGGGTATGGAGCAGGATTGAAGACCCATGCGCCAACCCGTAATATGGATCATGCGTTGAAGAAAAGATAACATATTTCCCCATGAGATTCATCCCATAAAATAAAAAAAAGAAAATCCATTGATTTGATGTCGCACTTTTATTATTCTGAGAGCTCGGTGTGTGAATGGGAAAGAAAATTTATTGGTTTGTCAATTAAAGGATACTGATGAAAAGACTGATCCTGGCTTCCGCGTCTCCGCGTCGTCGAGATCTGCTCGCAGAGGTGGGACTGCGTTTTGAGGTGATTCCCAGCTCCGTTGAGGAAGAGCATCAAGACGGCTTATCGCCTCTTGAGGTTGCACGGACCCTGGCCGGGGAAAAGGCGGCTGACGTGGCTTCCCGGCTTACGTCCGGGATCGTCATCGGAGCGGATACCATCGTTGTCTTGGACGGGGAGATTCTCGGCAAGCCCAAGGATCCGGAAGATGCATTCCAAATGCTGCGCAGACTTTCCGGAAGGTCCCATGAGGTCATCACGGCGCTGGTCCTGATCGAAGCAGAAAGCGGCAAGATGATGACCGGCCAAGAGACCACGCGGGTCTTCTTCAAAGAGATGACCGACCGGGAGATCTCGGCTTACATCTCGACCGGTGAACCCATGGACAAGGCCGGCGCCTACGGAATCCAGGGGAAGGGGATGCTCTTGGTACGAAGGATCCAAGGCTGCTATACCAACGTGGTTGGTCTTCCCATGATGAAGCTCACCGAGATGCTTTCTGAGATGGGAGTAAGGATCCTCTGATTCTAAGTGGCCCTATTCGTAAATACGGTCGCATTCGAGTGCCGTAGGGCGGTCTCTTCAGCGTTCCGCTCCTTGCGGCGTACCACAGGGGTACACCTCAGTCGCGCGCCTTGATGAGACCGCCCTACGACCCTCTCGGTACGTTACCATATTTACGAACAGGACCACTAAGGATGAACCAGAACATTATCAATCAGCCGGGTCCGGCCGACAAAGACCGCC
>MNYV01000124.1 GCA_001873285.1 Nitrospirae bacterium CG2_30_53_67 | reverse complement strand
TAGTGACGATTTACGCTCTCATACTCTACGTGCGCCGTCGCTATCGTGATCCCGCGCTCCCGCTCCTCCGGCGCATTGTCGATCTGATCAAAGGCCTTGTATTCCGCCAAACCCCGGTTCGACAACACCCGGGTGATGGCCGCCGTCAACGTCGTCTTCCCGTGATCCACGTGACCGATGGTCCCAATGTTCACATGAGGCTTCGTCCGTTCAAATTTAGCCTTCGCCATGGATCTCCCTCCTTTTCTGAGAAACGAATTTCAAATTTGAAATTTGAAATTTCAAAATCTTCCCTGTATCTTCGCTATGATCTCATCAGAAATCTGGCGCGGAACCTCCTGATAATGCGAAAACTGCATGGTATGCGTAGCCCTTCCCTGGGTTTCGGAACGGAGATCCGTGGAATATCCGAACATCTCCGATAAGGGGACATGCGCCTTGATCTCCTGGATGTTCCCTCTGGACTCCATCCCGATCACGTGACCGCGCCTGGCATTTAAATCGCCGATCACCTGCCCCATATAATTCTCAGGGACCACGACTTCCACCGACATCACCGGCTCCAGCAGATACGGCGCTGCCTTGACGGCCCCCTCCTTCACGGCTATGGATCCTGCAATCTTAAAGGCAATCTCCGAGGAGTCGACGTCATGGGAGGATCCGTCAATGAGGTTCACCTGAAGGTCAACCATGGGATATCCAGCAAGAACCCCGCCCGCAAGGGCCTCCCGGACTCCCTTCTCTACCGCGCTGATGAATTCCCTGGGGACCACACCCCCTTTGGTCTTGTCTTCAAACAGGACGCCGGAGCCTGGAGCCAAGGGTATCATTTTGATGACCACGTGCCCATATTGTCCTCGCCCGCCGGTCTGCCGGATGAAACGCCCGACCGACTCTACGCTCTTGTGGAGCGCCTCACGATAGGCAACCTGGGGTTTTCCTACGTTGGCGTCCACCTTGAACTCCCGCATCAGCCGATCCACAATGATCTCCAGATGAAGCTCCCCCATCCCCGAAATAATGGTCTGTCCGGTCTCCCGGTCCGTATGCACCCGGAAGGAAGGGTCTTCCTGCGTGAGTTTGGAAAGCGAGATCCCCAGCTTGTCCTGATCGGCCTTGGTCCTGGGTTCAATGGCCACGGATATCACCGGATCCGGAAACTCCAGGGATTCGAGGACGATCTGTTTCTTCTGATCGCAGAGCGTATCGCCGGTCATGCAGCTGTTCAGACCCACTGCGGCTGCGATATCACCGGCGGAAACCTCTTTGATGTCCTCCCGTTTATTGGCATGCATCCGAAGAATCCGGCCCACGCGTTCACGCCGCTGACTGCGGCTGTTATAAACGTGATCACCGGCCTCCAGATGACCTGAATAGACACGGAAGAAGGTCAACTGGCCTACATAAGGATCGGTCATGATCTTGAAGGCCAGGGCTGAAAAGGGTTCATGGTCATCGGGCTTGCGAATGATCTTTTTTTCCGTGCCGGGCTGGAAGCCCTCTACGGGTGGGACATCCATGGGAGAGGGAAGATAATCAATCACGGCATCCAGAAGGGGCTGCACGCCTTTATTACGGAACGCCGAACCGCAGAGCACCGGGACGATCTTGAGTTCAAGCGTGGCCCTGCGGACGGCCTTGCGGACGGTATCGGCGGAAATAGCCGCCCCCTTCAAATAATCTTCCAGGATGCCTTCATCGTATTCCGACAGGGTCTCGATCATCTTTTCACGGTACGAACCGGCCTCCTCCTTCAAACCTTCAGGGATATCGGTCACATGATAGATCTGGCCGAGAGAGGTTTCACCCTCCCAAAGCATGGCCTGCATGCCGACCAGGTCGATGACCCCTGCAAAGCCTTCTTCCTTGCCGACCGGGAGCTGAACCACCAAGGGCCGGGATCCGAGCCGTGAGCGGATCATGTCAATACATCTGATATAGTCGGCGCCGACACGGTCCATCTTATTCACAAAGGCGATTCGGGGAACCCTGTACTTGTCCGCCTGTCTCCAGACGGTCTCAGACTGGGGTTCCACGCCTCCGACCGCACAAAACACCGCGATGGCGCCATCGAGGACACGCAGTGAGCGCTCCACCTCAATGGTAAAATCCACATGGCCCGGGGTATCAATGATATTGATCCGATGGTCCTTCCAGAAGCAGGTCGTGGCGGCGGAGGTGATGGTGATGCCCCGCTCCTGCTCCTGGATCATCCAGTCCATGACCGCAGCGCCGTCATGAACCTCTCCCATTTTATGGGAGATCCCCGTATAGAACAGGATCCGTTCCGTGGTTGTGGTCTTTCCCGCATCGATATGGGCCATAATCCCGATGTTTCTATATCTCGATAAAGCGTCATCTCTGCCCACAACCGCTTTCCTCCGATCCTTCTCTTGAACTGTCAACAGAGCGGCTCCCGCCATATCTACCACCTATAATGAGCAAAAGCCTTGTTCGCTTCCGCCATTTTATGAGTATCTTCTTTTTTCTTGATCGCATTCCCTGTGTTTTTGGCGGCGTCCATAAGCTCTCCGGCAAGCCTCTCTTTCATGGTCTTCTCTCCGCGGGACCGTGCATACGTGATGATCCAGCGCTGACTCAACGCGAATCTGCGGCTCGGCCGCACTTCAATCGGGATCTGGTAGGTGGACCCTCCAACCCTTCTGGAGCGGACTTCAACAACGGGTTTGACGTTATCCAGCGCCTTGAGAAACGTCTTCACCGCTTCCTCCCCGGTTTTCCCCTGAATAATATCCATCGCGCCGTAAAAGATCTTCTCGGCCAGACCTTTGCCCCCTTGTTTCATCAGGCTGTTGACGAATTTGCTCACCAGCTTGTTGTGAAACTTGGGATCCGGTAAAACCTCTCGTTTTGCAGCCACCCTTCGGCGAGCCATAATCCATTCCTCCCGATCATCCTATTTCTTGGGCCGTTTCGCCCCGTATTTCGACCGGCTCTGCTTGCGGTCCGCAACCCCCACGGAATCCAGAGTCCCCCGGATGATGTGGTACCGGACACCGGGAAGATCCTTGACTCTTCCGCCGCGGATGAGCACGATGGAATGCTCCTGCAGATTATGCCCGACTCCGGGTATATAAGAAGTTACCTCGTATCCATTCGTCAGCCGGACTCTGGCCACTTTCCGGAGGGCCGAATTCGGCTTCTTCGGCGTGGAGGTATAAACCCTCGTACAGACCCCCCGTCTTTGAGGACTCCCCTGCAAAGCCGGAGCGGTGGTCTTCACCGGACTCTTTTTCCTTCCTTTTCTGACCAGCTGATTAATGGTCGGCACCTTTTCCCTCCATCCTCCCTCTTCCGTTTCGAGGTGTAACCCTTCAGTTTTACAAGTATTTCAATCTCCGCCCGATATGTTGTCGTTTAAAGCGAAACTTTAGAAATTTAGCAGAAATCGAGACTGCCTGTCAAGACTTTTCTGCTCTATGAAACAATATTTATGATCCTGCATTTTGATCCGGCCGGCCATCCTCGTATCCTACTTGGCGGCCTCTTCAAGGCTCCCTGCAACCTCACCGCCCGGGGCCTCTTCCTTCACGGGCTCCTCAGTCTCCTCAGGTTCATCCAGCTTGACTACGGTATCGAGATACTGGCGGATCCCCGTCCCGGCCGGGATCAGCCTCCCCATGATCACATTCTCTTTCAGACCGACCAGATCATCCACCTTCCCGCTGATCGACGCCTCGGTCAATGCCCGGGTGGTCTCCTGGAAAGACGCTGCCGAGATGAAACTGTCCGTGTTCAGGGACGCCTTGGTGATCCCCAGAAGCAGGGGTTTCCCCATGGCCGGCTGTTTCTTCTGCTTGACCATCTCCGCGTTCTTTCTGGAGAAGAGAACCTTATCCACCTGCTCTCCAATCAGAAAGTCCGTGTCCCCGCTCTCTTCGATGACGACCTTTTTCAGCATCTGCCGGACGATGATCTCAATATGCTTGTCGTGGATGGAGACGCCCTGGAGGCGATAGACCTTCTGGATCTCGTCCACAAAGTATTTCTGAAGTTCCTTCGGCCCCAGGATCCTCAGGATGTCGTGCGGGTTGGCCGACCCGTCCATCAAGGGTTCGCCGGCCTTCACGAAATCTCCTTCATGGACGTTGACGTGCTTGCCTCTCGGGATGTTGTATTCGTGTTCCTCTCCGTTCTCCGTAACGACGATAATCCTCCGGGCGCCGCGCAGGAACCCTCCATCCTTGACCACACCATCCACCTCGCTGATCACGGCCTGCTCCTTGGGCTTCCTGGCCTCGAAAAGTTCCGCCACACGGGGGAGCCCTCCGGTAATGTCCTTGGTCTTGGTGGTCTCCCTCGGAATCTTGACCAGCACGTCCCCAGGATAGACCTCCGCGCCCTTCTCAACATGGATATTGGCCCCTGCCGGAAGGATGTACCGGGCATCGCCCCTCCCGCCGGGAAGCTTCAAGGTCTTCCCGTCCGCGCCCTTGATCGAGAGCCTGGGCCTGAGGTCCGTATGGGAGTAATCCATGATCACCCTTCTCGAGAGTCCGGTGATCTCATCGACCTCCTCCCTCATGGAAATGCCTTCTATAATGTCGCCGAAGGCCACCTTCCCTCCGACTTCGGTCAGGATGGATGCGGTATAGGGATCCCATTCCACCAGACTCTCTCCTGCATTGACCGGCTGTTTTTCCTTGACCTTGAGTGCGGCCCCGTAAACCACGCTGTACCGCTCCTTCTCCCTTCCTTTTTTGTCCAGGATCAGGAGCTGGCCGTTTCTGTTCATGACCACGATCTTGTCGTCTTTGTTGATGACGGTCTTGATGTTTTCGTAGGCCACGATCCCGTTGTTTTTGGCTTCGAGCGTGGTCTGCTCAGCGACCTGGCTGGCGGTTCCGCCGATATGGAAGGTTCTCATGGTGAGCTGGGTCCCCGGCTCTCCGATGGATTGCGCCGCGATCACACCGGCCGCCTCACCGATATCAATCAGGGTCCCCCTCGAGAGATCCCGCCCGTAACACTTGGCGCAGACCCCTCGCTGGGTTTCGCACGTCAATGGGGAACGGATCTTGACAGTATAGATACCCGAATCCACGATCATGGATGCGGTCTTTTCGTCTATATCTTCGCCGGCCTTGACGATGACGCTCTTGCCGTCCGGATCCATAATATCCTCAGCGGCCGAGCGGCCCAAAATCCGGTCATAGAGGGGCTCGATGATCTCGCCCCCCTCCACCAGGGAGGAGACCTCGATCCCGTCCAGGGTCCCGCAGTTGTTTTCCAGGATGATACTGTCCTGAGCCACATCCACCAGGCGGCGGGTCAGGTATCCTGAATTGGCCGTCTTCAAGGCCGTGTCCGCCAGACCCTTACGCGCGCCGTGCGTGGAGATGAAGTACTGCAGCACGGTCAGTCCTTCACGGAAATTGGAGGTGATCGGGGTCTCGATGATCTCTCCGGACGGCTTGGCCATCAGCCCTCTCATGCCGGCAAGCTGCCGGATCTGCTGGGCCGAACCTCTGGCGCCTGAGTCCGCCATCATAAAGATCGGGTTGAATTCCCGTCCCCTTTTTTCCCTCCCCTGTTCCTCGCTCCCCAGCTCCTTCATCATTTCGGCGGAAACGGCATCCGTGACCTGGGCCCAGATATCGATCACCTTGTTGTACCGCTCACCGTCCGTGATCAGCCCGTCGGCATACTGCCTGGAGATTTCATCCACGTCCTTCATGGCCTTGTCCAGGATCTTCGGCTTGTTGGACGGAATATGCATGTCGTCAAGACAGACCGATACGCCGGACAGTGTGGCGAACTCAAACCCCAAATCCTTGAGGTGGTCAAGAAGGATAACGGTCTCCGAGGGTCCGACCCTACGGTAGGCCTCATCGATGATCGCACTGATGGTCTTCTTCTTGAGAAGCTGATTCACGCTTGAAAACGGAATGCCCGGGGGCAGGATATCGCCGATCAGGGCGCGGCCGATCGTGGTTTCAACGATCTTGCCGTTTATCCTCACAAAGACCTTGGCATGGAGGCTGGCCACCCCCGCATCATAGGCCATCCGGACCTCATTGATGCTGGAAAAACGCATCCCCTCGCCTTTGGCGCCAGGGGCCTCAATGGTCATGTAGTAGCATCCGAGAACCATGTCCTGGCTGGGGATGGTAATGGGCCGGCCGTTGGCCGGAGAGAGGATGTTGTTGATCGAAAGCATGAGGACCCGTGCCTCGGTCTGAGCCTCCACCGAAAGGGGAATGTGCACCGCCATCTGGTCTCCATCGAAGTCCGCATTGAAGGCCGCGCAGACCAGGGGGTGAAGCCTGATGGCCTTCCCTTCCACAAGGATCGGGTCAAAGGCCTGGATCCCGAGGCGGTGCAGGGTCGGGGCGCGGTTCAGGAGAACCGGATGCTCCTGAATCACCTCGTCCAGGGCATCCCAAACCTCCTCTTTCATCTTCTCCACCATCTTCTTGGCGCTCTTGATGGTCGTCACGTACCCTTTCTCTTCGAGTTTATTGAAGATGAACGGCTTGAAGAGCTCAAGCGCCATCTTCTTAGGGATGCCGCACTGGTTCAGCTTCAATTCCGGCCCCACGACGATTACGGAACGCCCGGAATAGTCCACCCTTTTTCCCAGGAGATTCTGACGGAAACGCCCCTGTTTCCCTTTGAGCATGTCGCTTAGGGATTTGAGCGGGCGTTTGTTCGGGCCGCGGATGATCCGCCCGCGCCGGCCGTTGTCAAACAGGGCGTCAACGGCCTCCTGAAGCATCCTTTTTTCGTTTCGGATGATCACATCAGGCGCCTTGAGCTCGATCAGTCTGCGGAGCCGGTTGTTCCGGTTGATCACGCGCCGGTAGAGATCATTCAGGTCCGACGTGGCAAAACGTCCTCCTTCAAGGGGGACCAGGGGGCGGAGTTCCGGCGGGATGACGGGGATCACGTCCAGGATCATCCATTCCGGACGATTTCCGGAACCCCGGAAGGCCTCCACCACTCTCAGCCGTTTAATCATCTTGGCCTTGAGGGCCTTGGACTTGACCGTCCTGCCGCCTTCCCGGAGTTCCTCGGAGAGCTTGTCCAGATCCAGGGCGGAAAGAACGCTTTTGATGGCCTCGGCCCCGATCCCCGCTTTAAAGGCATCCCCATAGTCCTCTCGGGCCTTGCGGTACTGCTCTTCACTTAAAATGGTCAAAGGTTTCAGGGGGGACGTCCCTCCGTCGATCACGATATAGGATTCAAAATAAAGGACCTTCTCCAACTCTTTCAGCGTCAGATCCAGCAGGCTGCCGATCCGGCTGGGAAGGGCCTTGAAGAACCAGACATGAGAGACCGGGCAGGCCAGCTCGATATGGCCGAGGCGCTCTCGCCGCACCTTGGACTGGATGACCTCCACACCGCACTTGTCGCAGATCACGCCCCGGTGCTTCATCCGTTTGTACTTTCCGCAGGTACACTCCCAATCCTTGGTGGGACCAAAAATCTTGGCGCAGAAAAGCCCGTCCCGCTCCGGCTTGAAGGTCCGGTAGTTGATGGTCTCCGGCTTTTTCACTTCCCCATGAGACCAGGAACGGATCTTCTCCGCCGAAGCGATCCCGATGCGGATCTTGTCAAAACTCACGGCGCTCTTGGGTTTATCAAACAAGCTGTATAAGTCTTTCAATCGTATTCCCTCCGAGAGAACAGGGTTCAAGGGTCCAAGGGTCCCAGGGTTCAAGTGTTCTTTTCCCAACCATTTTCTCTTCTTCTCACTTGAATCCTTGACCCCTCGACCCCTTGAACCCTATTTATCTATATCAATTCCACATCCAGACAAAGGCTCTGAAGTTCTTTGACCAGAACGTTGAAGGATTCGGGCAGTCCGCACTCCAGAATATTCTGCCCTTTTACGATCGACTCGTAAATCCGGGTGCGTCCCGACACATCGTCTGATTTGACAGTCAGGAACTCCTGAAGGGTATGGGCCGCCCCGTAGGCCTCCAAGGCCCATACCTCCATCTCGCCCAGACGCTGTCCTCCGAATTGGGCCTTGCCGCCGAGAGGCTGCTGGGTGACCAGAGAATAGGGCCCGATGGATCTCGCATGCAGTTTGTCGTCGACCAAATGATGGAGCTTCATGATATACATGCAGCCCACCGTCACATCCTGATGGAAGGGCTCGCCGGTTTTCCCGTCATAGAGGACCGACTGTCCCCGGGTCGGAAGGCCGGCTTTTTTCAGCATCTCTTTGATTTCTTTCTCCGTGGCCCCGTCAAATACCGGCGTGGCAATGTACAGCCCCAAGGCCTTCGCCGCCCAGCCCAAATGGGTCTCCAGGATCTGGCCGATGTTCATTCGGGATGGGACTCCGAGGGGATTAAGAACGATGTCCACTGACCTTCCATCCGGAAGATAGGGCATGTCCTCTATGGGAAGGATCTTCGACACGACGCCCTTGTTCCCGTGGCGCCCCGCCATTTTATCGCCCACGGAAAGCCTGCGCTTCATGGCCACGTAGACCTTGACCATCTTGATGACTCCCGGAGGGAGCTCGTCGCCCTTGCGTACCCGGTTGATCTTCTCATCGTAGAAGGTCTGGATATCCGCCAGGTTCTCCTGATGCCGGTCTTCCAGCGCCTCCCGCTTTTCCTTAAGGCTGTCATCGGTTTCCACTTCAATGGACTCGAATAAATCCAGCGGGATTTCTTCGATGATCTCCGGGGACAAAACGCCGCCTTTTTTAAGAAGGACTTTCTTCTTCTCCGGGTGACGGACGGATTCAACGACCTTGTATCCGACCAGCAGGCTCCTCTTCTTGGAAAGATACTCCTCCTGAATGATCCGCATCTCTTCTTCATAGTCCTTCTGGATCTTCAGGATATCCTCATCTTCCATGCTCAAGGTCCGTTCATCCTTGTCCACTCCTCGGCGCACAAAAACCCTGACATCCACCACCGTCCCCTCGATTCCTGGAGGAACCCGGAGCGAGGCGTCCCGTACGTCTCCGGCCTTCTCTCCAAAAATGGCCCGGAGCAGTTTTTCTTCCGGGGTCAGTTGCGTCTCACCCTTGGGGGTGACCTTCCCGACCAGGATGTCGCCGTGTTTGACCTCGGCCCCGATTCGGACAATGCCGCTTTCGTCCAGATCCCGGAGTCCTTCCTCACTGACGTTCGGAATGTCCCGGGTGATATCCTCCTGCCCGAGTTTCGTGTCCCTCGCCTCCATCATGAACTCCTCGATGTGAATCGAGGTGTATCGGTCCTCCCGGGCGAGCTTCTCGCTGATCAGGATGGCGTCTTCATAATTAAACCCCCGCCACGGCATGAAGGCCACCAGAACGTTCTGTCCCAGCGCCAGTTCCCCCTGGTCCGTCGCGGGACCGTCTGCAATGATCTGTCCCTGAACCACGTGGTCGCCTTTTTTCACGATGGGCTTCTGGTTGATGCAAGTATTTTGATTGGACCGCTGATACTTAAGAAGATTATAGATGTCGAGGCGCGATCCGGTCGAGGATCTCCCCTGCTTCTCCTTGTCCGCCTTGATCACGATCTTCTGGGCGTCCACATAGTCCACCACCCCGGGTCTGCGGGCGATCGAAACCACGCCTGAGTCCCTGGCCACCACGGATTCCATACCGGTCCCCACGATCGGGGCCTCGGTCTTGAGAAGCGGAACAGCCTGACGCTGCATATTGGAACCCATGAGGGCCCGGTTGGCATCGTCATGCTCAAGGAAAGGAATCAGCGCTGTGGCCACGCTCACCATCTGTTTCGGAGAGACATCCATATAGTCCACCTGTTCCGGCGGGACCATGATAAAATCCCCCTGTTTCCTCGCAGAGACCAGGCTGACGGAGATCTTTCCCTTGGCATCGAGCGGCGTATTGGCCTGAGCGATGACATACTGTTCCCCTTCCAGCGCGTTGAGGAATTTCACCTGGTCGGTAATCCATCCGTTCTCTGCCTTTGAATAGGGGGCTTCAATAAAACCGTATTCATTGACACGGGCATAGGTGGAAAGAGAGGTGATCAGTCCGATATTGGGACCTTCAGGGGTCTCGATCGGACAAATCCTCCCGTAATGGGTCGGGTGCACGTCCCGGACGGCAAATCCGGCCCGCTCCCGCGTCAGTCCGCCCGGCCCCAGGGCTGAGAGCCTCCGCTTGTGCGTGATCTCGGAGAGAGGATTGGTCTGGTCCATGAACTGTGAAAGCTGGCTGCTCCCGAAGAATTCCTTGATGGCCGCAGAAACCGGCTTGGCGTTGATCAGGGTCTTGGGAAGGACCGTCTCCGCATCCTGAAGGTTCATCCGCTCACGGATGGTCCGTTCCATCCGGACCAGGCCGATGCGGATCTGGTTTTCCAGCAGCTCACCCACGGACCGGACCCGCCGGTTCCCGAGATGATCAATGTCGTCCACGGCGCCGATCCCGTTTTTCAAGTCGATCAGGTGTTTGACAGTGCGGATGATATCCTCTTTGGTCAGGGTGCGGGCATCCCTGGGAATATCCAGGCCGAGTTTGTGGTTCATCTTGAGACGCCCCACAGGAGAAAGATCGTAGCGCCGAGGATTGAAGAAGAGGTCGTTAAAGAGATGCCTGGCCGTCTCCAGCGTAGGCGGTTCTCCCGGCCGCATCCGTTTGTAGATCTCGATCATGGCTTCCTCGGGAGAGGCCACCTTGTCATGGGCCAGGGTGTCCCTGAGGGCCGAGCTGACATGGATATTGTCTATGAAAAGGATCTCAAATTCCCGGACTTTTCTCTGTAGAATGGTATTCACCATATCTTCGGTCAGCTCGGTGTTCCCTTCCACGAGGACTTCGCCGGTTGACGGATCCACAATGTCATCAAGAACGACCCTTCCGAGCAGTTCCTCTTTCTGGACCTTCATCTCCTTCAGACCGGATTCGACAATGCGCTTCAGGGCGACCTTGGTGATCTTGTACCCCTCCTTGACAATGATCTTCCGGGCGCCCGGCGCATAAATGTTCGACGTGGCGCGTGTCCCCTTCAGAACATCGGGATTCACGTCCTTGATGATGTTCTCCTTGTCATCCACGTGCAATCTTTCCGTCTGGTAATAGATCTTCAGCAGCTGCTGGGCGCTGAAACCCAGCGCCCTGAGCAGGATGGTCGCGAGAAGCTTTCTTCTGCGGTCGATGCGGACATAGAGCAGGTCCTTGGAGTCAAACTCGAAATCGAGCCATGAACCCCGGTACGGGATGATCCTGGCCGTATAGAGGAGCTTCTCGGAACTGGTCTTCCCCTTCTCATAACTGAAGAAGGCGCCCGGTGACCGGTGGAGCTGACTGACGATGACGCGCTCGGTCCCGTTGACGATAAAGGTCCCGTTCGGCGTCATGAGAGGGATCTCCCCCAGGTAGACTTCCTGTTCCTTGATGTCCCGGACCGACCTGTTCCCTTTGCCCTCCTCAGGAACGTCGTAGACAATCAGACGCATGCGGGCTCGAAGAGGCGCCGCATAGGTCGCCCCGCGTTGCAGGCATTCAATGATGTCATACTTGGGTTCGCCAAGGGAGTAATCCACGAACTCAAGAGAGAGTGTCTCGTTGAAGTCCGTGATGGGGAAAACGCTGTTGAAGGCCGACTGCAGACCTGTATCTTCACGCTTGTCCGGCGCCATGCCTTCCTGCAGAAACATCTTGTAAGAACGTTTCTGGATCTCGATCAGATCCGGGATATCCATCACGGCGCGAATCTTGGAAAAATCTTTCCGAACCCTGAGACCGGGCTGGCTCACCTTATGCATATGGGACTCCTCATTGGGCAATATCGCAGAAAAACCTTCAGCCGAGGCTGCTTTCCCCGGCGGGAACGGAAGACCTACTTGATCTCCACCGTCGCCCCTACCGCCGAGAGTTTCTCCTTGATCTGAGCGGCTTCTTCCTTGGAGACCCCTTCTTTCACGGTCTTGGGCGCCCCTTCGACCAGATCCTTGGCCTCTTTGAGTCCGAGACTGGTAATCGCCCTGACCTCTTTGATCACCTGGATCTTCTTCTCTCCGACAGCAGAGAGGATCACATCGAAAGCCGTCTTCTCCTCAACGGCCGCCGCCTCCCCTGCGGCCTGCGGCCCTGCCGCATAAGCCACAGGAGCGGCTGAAACACCGAACTTGTTCTCGATTTCTTTTACCAAATCGGAGATTTCCAACATGTTCGCCTTTTCGATATAATTCAAAACGTCTTCTTTGGTTATAGCCATTTTCTACTCTTCCTCCATCATGATGTCCGGATGCCTTTGGCGCCGGATCGGATCTTGTTACATAAACGAACAGCAGCACCTCTCCACGAGCCCTCTTTCCTCCCGGCCTTACTACGCGGCCTTCTTTTCCTTTACGGCATTCAAGGCGTTCAGCAAATTTCTCAAGGGCGCCTGCATCACCGTCATCAACCCGGTCAGCGGACTCTGAAGAACCCGCAGGAACATGCCGAGAAGCGCTTCCCGTGAAGGGAGAGACGCGAGGGTAGCGATCTCGGCCTTGCTGAGAACCGCTCCTTCGAAAACGCCTGTGCGGATCGCCAGGTATTTATTCTCCTTGAGAGCATCGGTCAGAATCTTGGCCGGCGCAACCGGGTCCTCGTAACTCAACACGACTGCTGTAGGACCTTCAAATTGATCCTTGATCGGCTCCAAGGTCGTCCCATCTGATGCGATTCTCGCCAGGCTGTTTTTGACGACGCCGTATTCCACGGATGCGCCCCGTAGTTTCCTGCGGAGTCCGGTCATCTCGGAGACGCTCATGCCTCGGTAATCCGTCAGCAATGCCATTTTAGCCCTGGAGAATTTTTCCCGCAGAGCTGCAACCATCTCTATCTTTTCCTGTTTGTTCAACGGCTCACTCCTCCTTTCCTCTAATCTGTTCACAGGCTGGGTTCCCGGAATGATTCATCCGGAATTTGATGCCTGTGCACACCATCAGAGGACAGAACCTTTTCCATAAAAAAGCGGAATACGATCTGCCTCGGCAGGCCGGGATACCCCGATTAAGACTCTCATCTCAAAGAGACCGCCTGCTGTCTCTGACAGGTTGACCCAAAAGGCCCGGCGGGTATCCTGCCCGTCGAAATCTCAGGGGTTTGAATAAATAAAATACTTATTTAATGACCAAAAAAATTCATGATCTCGACCGGATCCAGTTTGATGCCCGGCCCCATGGTCGTGGAGATCACGACGCTCCTTAAGTACTGGCCCTTGCTGCTCGCGGGTTTCAGTTTAAACAGGATCTCAAAAAAAGCGGCGCTGTTTTCATAAAGTTTTTGAGAATCGAAGGATGACTTGCCGAGTATGGCGTGAACAATCCCGGCTTTTTCCGTACGGAACTCGATCTTTCCGGCCTTGATCTCCTTGACGGTCCGGGCCAGTTCAAAGGTCACCGTGCCCAATTTCGGATTGGGCATCAGCCCCCGTGGGCCGAGGATTTTACCCAATGGGCCGACCAGTCCCATCATGTCCGGCGTGGCAATCACCCGGTCGAACTCCAGCCATCCCCCTTTGATCTTCGCAACCAGATCTTCAGCGCCGACCATGTCCGCTCCGGCATCCCTGGCCTCCTTTTCCTTTTCGCCTTTGGCAAAGACCAGAACGCGTACGCTTTTCCCGGTCCCATGCGGCAGCGCCACGGCGCCCCGCACCATCTGGTCCGAATATTTGGGATTGACCCCCAGCCTCACGGCGATGTCCACACTCTCGTCATAGCTTGCAGCCTTTGTCTGGGATACCAGTTCAAAGGCTTCCTTGATCGGATAGAGTTTTAGCCTGTTCACTTTCTCCAGAGCTGCCTGATATTTCTTCCCTGCTTTTTTCATCGGTCGACTCCTATTCCACCTCGATACCCATGCTGCGCGCCGTCCCGGCGATGATCTTCATGGCCCCTTCGAGATCCTTGGCATTGAGATCCGGCATCTTGAGCTCAGCTATCTTTCTGACCTCGTCACGGCTCACCTTGCCCACCTTTTTCATGTGCGGCTCCCCAGACCCCTTGTCAATACCGGCAGCCTTCTTGAGAAGCGTGGCCGCAGGCGGAGTCTTGGTGATGAAGGTAAAAGAACGATCTGCATAGACCGTAATTTCAACAGGGATGATCATCCCCTGCTGATTTTGGGTGCGGGCATTATAGGCCTTGCAGAACTCCATGATGTTGACACCGTGCTGCCCGAGCGCGGGCCCCACAGGAGGAGAGGGATTCGCAGCCCCTGCCGTCACCTGCAATTTTATCTTTGCGATCACTTCCTTGGCCATCTTCTTTCATTCCTCCATAATCTTAAATCTGGTTCTTCTCCCATCTATTGGGTAAGAAGGGTTCGAGGATTCCAGGGTTCAAGGGGTCAAGTGAAATACCGATACCGGTAAACCGAGTACAAGAACGCAAGCAAAATCTCCAGAGAAAAACACTGGAACCCTTGACCCCTAGGACCCTCGGCCCCTTATGTTTTTTGCACTTCACTTGACCCCTGGAATCCTTGACCCCTTGGCCCCTGATGTTTTCACCCACTCTTTTGGAGATGATTAAATCTTATATGCTACTTTTCCTTCTCGACCTGCAGAAATTCAAGCTCCACCGGGGTGGCCCTTCCGAAGATGCTGACCATCACACGCAGTTTCCCCTGGTCCGGATGGACTTCATCCACCACCCCGTTGAAATTGACAAAAGGACCGTCCACGATCCGCACCACTTCACCCTTGTCGAAATTCCCTTTTGACGTTGTTCTCACCACCCCTGCATCCATCTGCTGGAGCACCTCCTGCATCTCCTCCTCTTTCAGAGGCGTCGGATTCTTGGTTCCTCCCAGAAATCCCGTCACCTTGGGGGTGCTGTTGACAATGTGCCAGGTTTCATCATTCATTTCCATTTTGACCAGAATATATCCCGGAAAGAACTTTCTTGAAGATCTTCTCTTCTTCCCGCCCCTCAGTTCAACAATGTCCTCAGAAGGAATGATCATTTCTGAAATCTGCTCCTGCAGGCCGAGGGACTCGACCTTTTTGAGGATATGTTCTTTGACCTTTCCTTCAAATCCTGAATAGGTATGGACGACATACCACTGAACGGCCATGACGACTCCAGCCCCGCTGCCTGTATCAGCCGAGGAAAATATGGATGAATTTTGCCAGAAAAAAATCAATGACGCCGAAATAGACGCCGATCATCAGGACCATGATGATCACCACCCAGGTGGAACCCTTGGTCTGCAAAAAAGTCGGCCAAGTCACCTTCTTCATCTCTCCCTTGACCTCTTCAAGGAAGGTCCGGATCTTCTGCATCACAGATCGCCTTTCTTTGCTCTAAAAGAGAGCCTTTCCAATGCCCTCTCATGTTTCCTGGCAGGCCAGGAGGGATTCGAACCCCCAACCCGCGGATTTGGAGTCCGCTGCTCTAGCCGTTAGAGCTACTGGCCTACGGGTTTTTCTTCTGCACGCCCGCCGAAAAATCCTCCCCCTATTTTTTCCCTTCCTTGTGGGTGGTGTGGGTCCTGCAGAAAGGACAATATTTTTTGAACTCCAGCTTGTCCGGCGCGGATTTTTTGTTTTTGGTCGTCGTGTAGTTTTTCTGTTTACACTCCGCACAAACCAATGTCACGATCTCTCGCATGTCTTTTTGTCCTATTTCAAATTTCAGATCTCAAATTTCAAATTTTGTCTTGCCTATTCGATGATCTCGCTGATGACGCCGGCGCCTACGGTCCGCCCGCCTTCTCGGATGGCAAACCGAAGCTCTTTCTCCATGGCGATCGGGGTGATCAGCTCCACCTGAACCGATATGTTGTCCCCAGGCATGACCATCTCAACCCCTTCCGGAAGCGTCACCACGCCGGTCACGTCCGTGGTCCGAAAATAAAACTGGGGCCGGTATCCCTTGAAAAACGGCGTATGCCGGCCTCCCTCTTCCATG
>MNYV01000123.1 GCA_001873285.1 Nitrospirae bacterium CG2_30_53_67 | reverse complement strand
TATATGACTCAAGATCCGAGACCTCCGGAGGCGGAGCCGACGCTGCGTGAGGCCACGCGCATGGCGGCCCGGCTCGGCGGCTTTCTCGGCCGGAAGGGAGATGGTGAGCCCGGCACACAAAGTCTCTGGTTGGGGTTGCAACGTCTGGACGACCTCACCGCCATGTGGAAATTGTTGACCCGGACTCATGCGCCACATCTTCAAAGCCCCCCTGTGTCCAGCAACCCAGGTTATGGGTAAGGGTCAGTTTGCCAAAGGGGGATTTAAGCCCTGTTACGCGCCATGCGTCTAATAAGGCAGGGCGTACCGATTTGAACCCGGTGGCTGAGCGGATTATACGAAAGAATGGGCGTGAAAACAAGCGAAAACAGAGGACAGAGGACGAAGGACAGCATTCAAAAATCCCCCTGCATCCCCCTTTGTCAAAGGGGGACTTAAGCCCCACGCAATGCGTCTAACGGGAGCGTGCCGCCTTGTACTCGGGTTTGGGTTCTTTGGCGAGAGGAACCAAGTCTTTCCTCTTGATTTTTACTCCATAAAAAGCGAACTGCTTCTCTTGCCACAGAGGGCACAGTGCACCTGATGAATTTTATGTCACGATGCACCGGCCTGTCTCCTCACTGCGCATAAATGATCGGCAGGATTCGCAATGATACGTCTTGACCGTAATCGTTTCCACCTTCCCGTCCGGGCCGGTGATGATCCGCGGCATGACGGTTACGACCGTGTTTGTAATCTTTTTGCATATTGTGCAAAACTCGCTTGGCATGGATCGCCTTCCTCATTTAGAGAGTGTCGCACAAGCCGTCCGATGTCAGGTAACTATGGGGATTATACGAAGAAATGGGGAGGGAGGCAAGGAGAAAACAGGAGGCCGGAAAGAGTCCATTAATCCACATCTAACCTCAACTGGGGATTATCGCGGCACAGAATTTCCTCAATCTTGTTGAGGATGACCTTTGCGATTTTGAAAGCATTCTTTGCTTCGGTTTGGGTCGTGGATTGAATCGAATTCTTGAGGAGACCTTTCTTGAGGTAGGGTTCAAACATTCAAGTCTCCTTTGAGGAGAATGTATTTGTCTGAAAGGATCTCGGCCAGGAAAGGGTCACTTTTTTCCATTCGCTCGATAAATTCCTTTTTTGTATAGAGCTTGAAGTTGACTTCCCGGTCAATGGCTCTCTCAACTTTTTTGAGTTGCCTGAGGAGTTTTGCTTCTACAGCGGCCTTTCCGACCACGGCAAGATCGATATCCGAATCCGTCCGCATGACGTCCCTGGCATAGGAGCCATAGATTAAGGCCATCGTAACCTCCTTCAGGTCCTGGACAACCTTGCGCAACAGCCCCTCTATGCCGACCGTCTTCTCCACGATGCGTTTGATCTCCGGGTACAAGGCATGCTGACGGTTGATGGTGAAGAGCCTGAGGTTGCCTCTTCGCCTGCTGATCACAATGCCCTGATCGTCCAAAGAGTTGATGCCGCGCTGAAAGATGCCGGGCCTCTTCCCGAGGATCTCCCCCAGTTCACTGAGGTAATATTCCTTGTCCGGCTGGCTCATAAGTAAGGCAAGAAGTCTCAATTGGTTCTCGGAGAACACGACGCACCTCATGGACGTGAGGCATAAGATCTTATGCCTTTGGCATAACTCTGTCAAGGGAAATATTTGGGGAAATATTTGGAACGCCGGGAACGGAGCAGCGGGAAACCAGCAGAGGACGAAGGACAGCATTCAAAAATCCCCCTGCATCCCCCTTTGCCAAAGGGGGATTTAAGCCCCGTTACGCGCCATGCGTCTAACGGGGGCGTGCCGCCTTGTATTCGGGTCTGGGTTCTTTGGCGAGGAAGCCGATTTTCTTTCGACGCGGTGCCGGAGGTTTCATCAACTCTCTGATTGCATCAAAGACAACCCTGAACTGGGTGTCGTACTTCTTCTCAAGTTCGTCGAGCTTTTTCGCCAAGTCCTTGTGTGACGCGATCATCTCCCGTAGTTTGACAAACGCCCGTATGATCTGGATATTCACTTCGATCGCCCGGTCACTATTTAACACGCTGGAGAGCATGGCCACGCCTTGTTCGGTAAAGGCATAGGGATGGTAGCGGCGACCACCCCATGAACTTGAGGTCACAATTTGTGACCTCAAGTTTTTAAACTCTTGAAATGTAAGAAGAAACATAAAGTCAGACGGAAAGCGCCTGAGGTTCCGCTTGACTGCCTGCAAGAGCACCTTGGTTAGTACCCCATAAAGCTCTGCAAGATCTCTGTCGATCATGACCTTCTGGCCTCGTATCAAGAAGATTTTCTGTTCAATGGCGTCTTGTGGGATAAGATTCTTTTCCATGGGCATATCTCCTCCTGAGGCGCGCCGTATTTTTCGGGATGATTGATGCGGGCTGGGGCGCGATGTTGTTGTAAGATGACGGCTGCACTCAGGGCAGGCAATCATTCAGAGAGTGCCGCACAAGCCGTCCAATGTCAGTTAACTGCGGGGATTATACGAGGGAACGGATGCGAAAGCAAAGGGAAAAGACAGATCTTAAATTGATTGATCCTGGCCCGTGATCCGGTCGGGATCGAGAATCAGGTCGAGTTCCTCCGGAGAGAGAAGCCCTTTTTTCAGGATCAGATCCCGGATAGGGATACCTTTCTCTTCCGACTCCTTGGCCAGTTGTGAGGCGTTGAGATATCCGATATGGGGGTTCAGGATCGTGGCCAGTCCCAGGCTTTTCTCAAAGTACGACCGGCAGCGTTCTCTGTGGGCCGTGATCCCGGCCACGCATTTTTCGGCAAAGACCGGGACAAAGTTCTTCAGGATCTCCATGGACTGGAGAAGGTTGTGGATCATCACGGGCATCATGACGTTGAGTTCGAGCTGTCCGGACTGCGAGGCCATGGCGATGACCAGATCATTGCCCATAACCTGGAAACAGACCATGTTCAGGCACTCGGCCAGACTCGGGTTGACCTTGCCGGGCATGATCGAGGAGCCGGGCTGAACTGCCGGGAGGCTGATCTCGGCGAATCCGGTGCGTGGACCGGAGCTCAGGAGGCGCAGGTCATTCGCGATCCGGATCAGGTCCAGGCAAAGATTCCGGAGCATGGAGGAGAGCGCAGAGATCGCGGCCCGGCTCTGCATGGCCTCTCTCAGGTCCGCCGCGGGCCGGAGGGAAAGAACGGTCATTTCGCTCAGCCTTCGAACCATCTCTTCGCGGTATCCGGCGGGGACATTCAGCCCGGTACCGGCCGCACTCCCTCCGATGGGAAGTTCTTCAAGCGAGGGCCGGCATGATTGGAGGGCCTTGATGGATTTGCGGATGCATACGGCATAGGCCGAAAACTCCTGCCCCAGGGTCACGGGGACGGCATCCTGCAGATGGGTCCTGCCGGACTTGATCACGTCCGAGAACTCTTTGCCCTTGTCTTCCAGAGACAGGGAGAGCCGCGCCAGAACCGGAAGCAGCTCCCGCAGCATGAGAAGCGAGGCGACATGCATGGCCGTGGGGAAGGTGTCGTTGGTGGACTGCGAGAGGTTCACATGGTCATTGGGGCTGACCCGTTTGTAGTTCCCGCGGGTGTCCCCCAGGATTTCCAGCGCCCGGTTGGTTAGCACCTCGTTCACATTCATGTTGAAGGAGGTCCCTGCCCCGGCCTGGAACACATCCACCACGAACTGGTCCGCCAGTTTCCCGTTCAGCGCCTCGTCGGCGGCCTGCACAATCGCCTGTGCAATCGCAGGCTCCAGTAAAGAAAGCTGTTCATGGGTCAGGGCCGCGGCCTTTTTGATCAGGACATAGGCCCGGACGAGAAGAGGATGGGCCCGCGTGCCGCTCACCGGAAAATTCTCCAGGGCCCGCGCCGTCTGGATGCCGTAGTACGCAGAGGACGGGACCGCCTTCTCTCCCAGGGAATCCTCCTCGACTCTTGTCTTCTTTATCGAGCCTCCGGAATCCATCAATCTTTTGCCCTCTTTACTCTATCGAGTGAACCGACACCCTCACCCCCACTCTCTCCCTCGGAGGCTGTGTCGTAATCTTGATCTCTTCCTTATGTTCCTTCTCCCTTTTGGGGAGAAGGTGAGGATGAGGGGGGCTCTTTCCGGTCAACCCCTCACCCTTGCCCTCTCCCCATTCACGGGGAGAGGAAATTTATTGATTGCCCTAAACCTTGTCCCCAAAGGAACTGAATCTCCATAATTGTGACACAGTCCCTCGATGGAGAGGGAGTTTTTTGATTTTTATGGACGCCTGGCTAAAAAGCGGACCGAACATTCTGTTCCTGTATCCCTCTCGTCATTTAACAGGATCTCAAAATCCTCGAACAGGGTCTTCAACTCATCATGCTCCAGAAGATAGGCCCTGTTCAGCTCGGGACGGTAACGGAGTTCGTCCACGGTATAGGTCTTGTAGAGAAAGATTCCGCCGGGTTTCAGCGACTTCTTGATACGGGGAAAGATGGCCCGGTTCATAAAATAAAAAGAGGTGATCAAATCATAGACCTGATCCCCGAAATCAAAGTCCTCGGCATCGCTTTGTTGAAACAGGACCGAGACCCCGGCCTTCCGGGCCCGCTCCACTGCACGCTTCAGGCCGACCTGGGAAATATCCACGGCCGTCACCTCGAAGCCGGCACCGGCCAGGGTGATGGCATTGTCTCCGAAACCGCATCCGAGGTCGAGGGCACGGCCCGGCCGGATCCCCTTGATGCTCCGGACCAGGAAAGAATCGGGCGCGATCTCCTGAGGCGGCTCTTTGTCATTGTACTTTTTGTCCCAGCGTATCCGGTCCGCTTCATTCATGGGGCAGCCCTTTCAGTTCCTCCACCAGCCGCTTTCCCATGTCGTGGACGGAACTCATGGCCCCTTCCACATCAAGAATATCCCTGGGCTTCTCCATGCGTGTTGCGAAATATTCGCCCAGGTAAGAAACATCCAGAACATCAAACAGGGCTCGAACCGTCATCCTGGCCCCCTGGAAGACCACGGGTTTGTCATGGCCGGCGGTTGCAAGAAAGAGCCCCTTGCGGATCCGTTTGGGGTCTTCGGGAAAGAGCGGCTCTTTGAGAACATATTTGCGTGACCAGTAGCATTGACATCGGTCGATGATGATTTTCAGAAAGGCGGAGACCCCCATGAAGTAGATCGGAGAGGCCACCACCAGTCCGTCAGCCCGGTCGAGCATGGGATAGATCTCCTGCATCTCATCCTGGACGCGGCACCGGCCGGTCTTCAGGCAATCTCCGCAGTTCACGCAGGGGCGAAGATTTTGGAAACCCGAGGCGATGATCTTCCCGGTTTCGGCGCCTGCCTCGGATGCCCCGCTCAGGACCTGGTCCAGAAGGGTCTCGGAGTTGGCATGGCGCCTCGGACTTCCTGATAGCCCCAGGATATACAATGGTCTCACTTTAATTAAGGTTCTTCTCCCACATAGTGGGGTAAAAGGGTTCGAGGATTCCAGGGTTACGCTTCGCGTGCCCCGCTTTTCTCTATTTTTGTCGTTAGATCCCGGCATCTACTTGAATCTATTCTTGCCGGGCCGGGACCGTCTGCGACGGCTACTACACTGAGGTATCTTGGGGTCAAGGGGTCCAGTGAAATACTTAAACTCAAGTAAAATCTCCAGAGAAAAACACTAGAACCCTCGGCCCCTTATGTTATTTTTAGCACTTCACTTGAACCCTTGGCCCCTCGGACCCTCAAGTATTGAAAAGCACTTCACTTGACCCCTTGAACCCTTGGCCCCTCGGACCCTCAAGTATTGAAAAGCACTTCACTTGACCCCTGGAACCCTTGAACCCTTGGACCCTTATGTTCTCACCCATTCTTTTGGAGATAATCCTTGATTAAAGCCCCTTGAGTGTCTTCTCGATCATGCTTTTGTGCTCCTCCTCCTCGCCGCTAAGCTGCCTGTAGAGCGCGGCCGTGCCGGGGTCCTCGGAACGTTCCGCCATCCGGGTGTAGAGGTCCAGGGCCGAACTCTCCTCCTGCAGGGCCACGCGCAGAACCTCCTTCGCGTCCATGAAGAAGCGGCCCTGCACGTCCGATAGCGCAGCCTCGATGGTCTTGCCGCTCTCGGTGTATTCGGCAGGCATCTTTTCTTTGAACTCCGGAAAAGGAACCGGACCGCGGTCCCCGATAAAGGCATGATAGAGATCGTAGACGTCGTGCATATGCCTCTCTTCGACGTCGGCAAGCTTTCTGAACATCTCCACGGCGCTCCTGTCCTGTACGCGCTCGGATGCAGCCTCATAGAACGCATGGGCCCCTTTTTCAAGCCGGAAGGCATTCAGAAGACCTTCGGCAATATCCTCATCTCCTCGTATCATGGCCGTTCTCCTTATTCTTCCTCTTGTATGATCAGAACCTGACCGCAGAGAACAGAGTATTTCTCTGTGCACTCTGTGGTTAGCTTTTGACATGTCTCATTCGTCCGGAACACAGGCATCAGTCGGGCAGACCTCTGCGCAGTTTCCGCAATCCGAGCATTTTTTCGGATCAATGATGTACTTGGGATCCCCCTCGGAGATCGCCTCTTCGGGACATTCAGGGAGACAGGCGCCGCAGAGAATGCATTCATCGGTAATCTTGTGTGGCATAGTTTCCTCTCCTATAGATTAAAGGGTTCAAGTAAACATCCACGCCCAGAGGACGTAGCTTTGTGTTACCCCTGGAAGGGGTTTCCCTTGCGTCTTGTAGAAAATACGAAATCCTAAAATCTAAATCCTAAACAAATCCTAAACTCAAAATTCAAATGTTTAAAACCTCGTCTATATCTGTATATTGTACCTAAATCGTGCATGAGAGAATCTATTTCGCAAGCTTCAATTCTACACGTGATGATGCAACATTTGGATAAATAAGTCTTGAATTTTGGATTTCGGTCATTCGAATTTGTTTAGGATTTAGTGCTTCGAATTTCGAATTTTCCCACGAAATAACACGGCACAGCCTTTCAACTCTGACCCGGCCCAAAGGACCGGGCTTTCAGAGAACCAATAAAACGATCATATATAACAGATCAACCTCCCCAGCTTCTCCGTGAGATTGATATTCTCCCGATAGTCCACCGGGACATCCACGACCGCGGGAACCTTGGCCGCAAACGCCTCTTTCAGCGCCGGATGGAGTTCCTGTGCCGTCTGGACGCGGTATCCTGCCGCGCCGAAGGATCTCGCCAACTGTACGAAGTCGGGATTCCCGAAAGAGACGCCGTAGGTTCGGCCGAATCGGTTGATCTGTTTCCATTCGATGAGGCCGTACTTCCCGTCATTGAAGATCAGAATGACAAAAGGGAGCTTCATCCGGACCGCAGTCTCCAACTCATGGCTGCTCATCAGGAAACCGCCGTCTCCGCAGACGGCGAGGACCTTCCTTTCCGGGTGAATCAGCTTGGCGCAGACGGCGCCGGGGAGGGCGAATCCCATGGCGGCGAATCCATTGGAGATCAACGTGGTATTGGGTTCTTCAGCAGGATAGATCCTCGCAATCCACATCTTGTGCGCCCCCACATCCGAGATCAGGATATCCTCTCTCCCCATGATCCTTCGGATGTCGTAAAGGATCTTCTGGGGCTTGAGGGGGAAGGATGCGTCGTCTGCGTACTCTTTGAGTTCATCCTCCACCATGGTCTTGAGCAGCCTCGGGAAGTCATCCTGCTCAATCGGTTCGATTTCATTCATCATGTTGGCCAGGTTCGCGGCGATGTCTCCTATCACCTCGACCTGGGGGATATAATACTCATCGATTTCACTCGGCGTAAAGTCAATATGAACCACGGGCTTCTTCCCCCTGTTCCAGAAGGAAGGGGCGTATTCCACGAAATCGTATCCCACGGAGATGATCAGGTCGGCCCGGTCGAAACCGCAGGAAATGAAGTCCCTGGACTGAAGCCCGATGGTCGAGAGGGAAAGCTCGCTTTCCGACGGGAGCACCCCTTTGCTCATGAAGGTGTTGGCCACGGGAATCCTCGTCTTCTCCACAAACTTCCGGAGCGCATCCGAGGCCCGCCCCCGGATGACCCCGTTCCCTGCAAGGAGAATAGGCCTCCTGGCCTGCTGGATAATCTCTGCCGCCTTCCTGCAAACGATGTGATCGGTATGGGGCCGCTTGAAACCGGTGACCGGAAGGGGTTCGCCCTCGACCTCTTCAGCGGCGACATCTTCGGGGATCTCGATATGGCAGGGACCGGGTTTCTCGGTTTCCGAGACCTTGAAGGCCTTGCGGACGACTTCCGGAATGGTCCGGGAGATTCCCACCCTGGCGTTCCATTTGGTGAACTGCTTGAACGTCTGGACAATATCGATATTCTGGTGGGATTCCTTGTGCAGGAGTTCGCGGCCGGTCTGCCCGGTAATGGCCACCAGGGGAGACCGGTCCAGGAAGGCATCCGCCACGCCGGTCATCAGGTTGGTGGCGCCGGGCCCGAGGGTCGCGAGACATACCCCCGCCTTGCCGGTCAGCCTCCCGTAAACATCGGCCATGAAGGCCGCGCCCTGTTCCTGGCGGGTGCAGACAAACTCAATCGGGGAGTCAAACAGGGCGTCCAGGATATCCATATTCTCTTCGCCGGGCAGACCGAAGATATAGCGGACCCCTTCATTTTCCAGGCACTTCACAAAAAGTTCTGATGACTTCATATTTTCCTAAAGCCTCTCGAATTCCTCCCGGCCGGCGCCGCAGGCGGGGCAGACCCATGCTGTGGGAAGTTCATCGAACAAGGTGCCGGGCTCAATCCCGCTGTCCATGTCCCCTTCATCCGGATCATACACGTAATCACACATCCTGCATCGATAGCTTCTCATTCCCGTTCCCCCTCTTCCCGGACCCGCATTATTAAAACCTAATCACAGAGAACACAGAGTCTTTCTCTGTGCACTCTGTGGTCAGCTTTTAAGACTACCCCAGGCCTTATTCCTCCAGTTCGAACTCGCTCTTGGCGGCGCCGCAGACCGGGCAGCGCCAATCATCCGGAAGATCTTCAAAGGCCGTCCCAGCCGCGATTCCGCTGTCAGGATCGCCTGCATCAGGATCGTAGATATAGCCGCAGACCGTGCACTTCCATTTTCTCATTTTGCCCTCCTTATCTTGATATTACAGGTTTTCATAACCTCCCGTAATCACCTGCCCTTTAATGAACTTCTTTCTGGATTTCTTAAGATTTTTCTTGGCGAAGACGACCTTGCCGCAGATCCGGCACCGGCGGATCTCTTCGGCATAAAGAAAATCCCCTTCATGATTGTCCCCGTTAAAATAGACGGGCTTGTCCATGGACATCTTCGCCGCACCGCATTTTGGACAATTCATACCCTTCTCCTCATGGCTTTGTTGACCCGGATAGATTCAAAATCCAAAAACCTCAGGCTGTAACTTAAGAAATATCCCACCTCAGAGAACCTCGTCCTTCACGCCCCTCGAAACGAGGCTGTGCCGTAAAAGACCGAGGAGCACTTTGTTTATTGGGGCATCACTCCTTTTCACCCTCTACAGGGAATTCCGTAGGATCAAAATAGATTCCGGTTTTTTTCAGGAAGTCGAGTTCCGCTTTCAGCAGCCGGATATGCCCTTCCTCCATCTCCATCAGATCCAGAAAGATTTCTTTCTCCTCCCCCGGTTCCAGGACCTCCGCCGCCTCCCGATAAAAATCTTTCGACGCCATCTCATCTCCGATGGCCTGCTCAAGAACATCTGCTTCGCTCCCGGAATTCGAGATCTCCTCCCTGAAGTTCTCATCTCTTTTTTCAAAGATCGGATAGCCCTTTACAGCCTCTATGTTACCGCCCGTCAATAGGTCCCGGTAGAGATCCTCGATGATTTTCACGTGGTAAAGTTCGTCCCTGGCCAACAGCTCGAACATCTTTTTTGCCTTGGGATCACGGATGGCGCCGGCCGCACGGCTGTAAAAGAGGTTCCCGTCCTTCTCGGTCTGAACGGCCCTCTGAATGATCTGAACCAACGATTCCTTGTCCATTCCGGATCCCGATTGAATCTATACCAGCGCCTCGGCGGGCTGGTTGATATCCCCGACCTTTTTCAGAAACCTTTCCTGAAGCATCTCTTCCAGTTCCTGCTTCAGTCCATCCTTCATGTCTATCTTGCCGCCGGCCATCATCCCATGGCCTCCGGCCTTGCCCATGCCCCGTACCATGCCCTGCACCAGGTCTCCCGCGCCGCCCCGCATGTCGCTCGTCCGCACGGAAAGGATCATGGCCTTCCGGAAGATCCCCATGACCAGCACCCATTCCACACCCTCATGACGGAGGAGCATGTCGGCGACCTCGGCCACCATGTCCGGATTCCTGGTCCGCCCGATGGAGGTGACCAACGACGAACCGTGTATGCGGGCCTTCTTGAACGCCCGGTTTAATATCCTGAAATACTCCGCCGAGACCTTGGGATGGATGATCCGGTTCAGGATGTCCCTCTGCACCTTGGGAAACAGAAAAAGATAACTTTCCTGATCCAGGGCATCCGCGTTCCTTCCAAAGTCATTCGTGTCGGATTTGATCCCGTAATAGAGCGCCGTGGCCAGCCTCGGCTGGATCCCGATCCCGGCCTCCCTCAGATAAGAGGTGATGATACTGGAGCACGACCCGGCCTCTTCCCGCACGTCGGAAAACGGGACCTTCTTGGTTTCCTCACGAAGAGGGTGGTGGTCGATCACGACGTCCGGCACGACCGTATCGGGGAGGGAGTTGTTCCCGGTCCTGGGCTGAGTATCCATCAGGACCATGAAAAGATCATCCTGGAAACGGATCTGATCTACAGGGGTCATGGGAATCTTGAGGTGCTGGATCATCGACTGATTCTCGGCGCGGCCCACGATCCCGCCGTAAGAGATGATGCTTTCCTGGCCGAACTGCTCCTTGAGAAAATATTTAAACCCGAAGGCGGCGGCAATGGCATCAGGGTCCGGGTTATCATGAGTCAGAATCAGTACCCGTCTGGAAGGAACGACCATCTTCTTCAGCAGTTCGATTTTCTTTTGAAACCCCGTCATTCAGAACGACCTATGATGAGCATTCTCTATCCCCGTTCTGTGAATAGTCGTTGAATCCGTGGTACGAATGAAAAGGATTTAAAGTATACCACTGATATTTATTTTTGCAAAAAAAATCAAAAAAATAAATAAACACTTACAACTCGCTGATATTATTATCATTTATAGCCTGATCAGCGGCTTCCCGCACCCATGCGGCCCAAAAAGTCACGGTATTTTTAACATATTAATAATGTTTCCGACGTCTGTCAACTTCAGGGCCGGCCCCGAAACAGCGATAGGCACAAAAAGTTCTTGAACGTCCCGGAACTTTATATTACATTCCATGAGAGATGAAACCACAGAGTGCCGAGAGAAAGACTCTGTGTTCTCTGTGGTTAAGTTTTGATATAAAATAACTAAGGGAGGTATTCATGAAATCAACTGAAATCAAACCGGGGATCTTCTGGGTAGGCGTCATTGACTGGGGGGTCAGGGATTTCCACGGCTATGTGACCCCCAACGGAACCACCTACAACAACTACCTTATCCTGGATGAAAAAGTCACGCTCATTGACACGGTCAAGGAAAACTTTTCAAAGACGATGCTGGAGAATATCCGCAATATGGTTGATCCGGGCAAGATCGAGTATGTCATCATCAATCATATCGAACCGGACCATGCCGGCAGCCTGGACAAGGTCATGGAGCTTGCGCCCAAGGCCGTCATCTTTATTACATCCAAAGGGAAGCAGGGGCTGGACCGATGCTATGATACATCGCGCTGGACCTTCAAAATCGTCAAGAGCGGGGATACCCTGAACACCGGCAGGAAAACCCTCATGTTTCTGGAGACACCCATGCTCCACTGGCCCGATTCCATGATGACCTATGTCAGGGAAGACGGCCTTCTCATCAGCCAGGACGCCTTCGGGCAGCATTACGCCACGTCCGGCCGGTTCGACGACGAATTCTTAACCTGTTACTCGGTCTATGAACTCGAAGATTCGGTCAAGGACTACTATGCGAACATCCTCATGCCCTTCGGCTCCCTGATCAAGGCCAAGATCGCCGAGATCCAAAAGCTCGGGCTCAAGATCGAGATGATCGCCCCGGATCATGGAATCATCTGGAGGGCGGACCCCGGAAAAATCATCAACATGTATCTGGACATGGCCGGCGGCCGAGCGGACGAACGGGTGGTCATCATCTATGACACCATGTGGAAGAGCACAGCGCTCATGACCCAGCCTTTGATGCAGGGGATCCAGGATGAAAACATGGAGGTCAAGGTAATCAAGCTCAGGGCCACTCCCATGAGTATCGCCATCAAGGAGTTCTGGAAGGCGAGAGGATCTCTGTTCGGAACCCCCACGTTAAACAACATCATGTTCCCTTCGGTGGCCGAGTTCCTCGCTCACCTTCGTGGGTTGAGGCCCAAAAACAGGATCGTCGGGGCCTTCGGGAGCTTCGGATGGGGCGGAGGCGGCGTCAAAGAGGCCTATGCCGAGTTAAAGAGAATGGGCCTTCAGATGGTGGAGCCTGGAGTTGAGGTGCGCTACAGGCCCGGCGCTGAAGACGAATCGAGATGCTATGAATTCGGAAAGGACTTTGCCAGGAAGGTCAGGGAATACCATAGGCAGTTCTGATCTGATCATTCTCTCTTACACGACTGCATATGAATCCATGTCCGTCACTCTGTCCTAGGGTTCATTCCCGCCGTCGTGGCGGTGAAAGAGAAAATGTGAATGGATATGCTTGTGCGCATGGGCGCCATGAAGGTGAACATGCTCATGGATGAGATTGACCTTGAGAAGCAGTTCCTGGTCCTTGAGGATCTCGCCTGCGGCGCCGATCCTCTCCATCCTGTGCTCCTCGGAGAGGACCGCCACGTCGGCCTGTAATTCGTCAACGAGCGAGAGATCGTGCGTGGCCACGACAATGGTTTTCCCGGCCGCGTTCAGCGCAAGCATGAGTTCCACGAGAAAGCACTCCGTCCTCGGATCGAGGCCGTTGGTCGGCTCGTCAAGGAGGAGGACTTCGGGATTCATGGTGAGCACCGAACCGATCGCCACCCGCTTCTTCTCGCCTCCGGAAAGCATGTAGGAAGGCCTCTCCTTGAGGTTTTCTATTTCCAGCATTCTCATGACGCCATGCACTCTTTCTATAGCCTCATCTTCCTCAATGCCCAGTTGCACGGGCCCAAAGAGCAGTTCATCAAACACCGTCGGGGAGAACAACTGAACATCCGCGTCTTGAAATATATAGCCCACCCCTTGCCTGAAGACCCGCAGAAATTCCCTCTCCTTCAATGAAGCCTCGGTGACCTCCCGTCCCCTGTAGAAGACGCGTCCGGAGGAGGGATGTCTCAGCCCGCCCAAAATCTGCAAAAGGGTTGTTTTCCCGCATCCATTCGCGCCGATGACAGCGAGTTTTCCTCCTTGTTTAATCTTCACGCTCACGTCCGCCAGCGCCTCAAATTGCCGGTGGTAGCTGTAACGAATTTCCTCGGCATGGATGATATCGTTCATAGACCTCACCATAAGAGAAACCCAAGACCGATCACGAAAAAAAAGAGGCCCGCGAATAAGTCCGGGACCGTGAACTTCGCAGGGGCATAGATCACGATCTCACCCGAAAATCCCCTGCCTTGCATGGCCATGAATACCTCTTCACACCGGATCCGGGTTTTCCTGAACAGGATGGCCATCCTGCCTGCGGCCCAGGTCCTTGCATCCGAAGCAGCCGCGCCCACCGTCCTCCCTTTCTTCGCAAGATGCATCTCTTCGACACCTTGCGCAAAGATGAAGATAGACTTGTAAGTCAGTGTGAGCACCATCAGAAAGGCATCCGGCGCCTTGAAGATCTTTAAAGCCCTGATGATCTCGGGAAACGAGGTCGTATAGATCACGAGAAAAGAAAGAGAGATGGAATTCACAACCCGCAGCGTCAAAAGGGCAACGCTGAGCAGTCCCTCCCGTGTCATGCCTATGCTTGCGGGGACATGATAAATCCAGAAGTCATACGGCCTTGAAAGCTTACACAGCGGAATCATCACCTCTCCCTGGGTTATGATATTCAGGGACGAAGGAAGGGCAATCAGGAATCCGAACACAAAGCCAAAGAAAAGCGCCCTTCGATAGAAACCGGCAAGGTTCAGTTTTGACGCGGCGGCAAGCAAAAAGACAAAAGCGCCGATGAGCACTTCCGGAAGGATATCCTTCTTTACGCTGACGATGACCAGAAAAAATATCAGAAACAAAACCTTTACCCTTGCATCAAGTCTCTGGGAAAAGCCTTCCTGCTTAGCGGTCTCCCACTGGACATAGGTGGTCCTGATCAATTTGGAGAACTGCCGCACCCCTTTTTCAAGAAAGGAGGGTCTTGAAACCTTTCCCGTCTTTTCCGGGAACCTCAGGCGCGGTTTTTCCAGCAAGAATGAGGGTATATTACTTTTCATGTTTGATTAGAAACCTCGAAATCAAGAATACAATCAGCGCTGTTGCAAGAATGCCCAGAAAACCCGAAATCATATAGGAGACTATTTGGAAAGTCATGGAGGCGTTCTCACTGCAGAAGTTGTAATCGGGTATGGGAGCCTTCCAGAGTTCGGAATATTTCTTCAAGCCTTGCGGGACATACCCCAGAAGTTTCTCCATGGTATTCATCCCCCATTCACCCCATGCATCTTCTGCATGGAATCTTCCGGGCAGAAGGATACCCAGCGGGGAGAGAAGCGCCATGAGGATGAGTCCTATCCAGAGATTTCTCTGAAACCGTGTCATCTCAAACTTTCGTCTCCGATAATGCATAAACCAAATCCGGCTCGTACTTAAGAAAATACCGGAACAGCAAAAAGGTTACGACGCCTTCGATCACACTGAACAAAAGCAGATGTTCCAATGCCATAGCAGGAAGGGCAACCGACAGCGGATAGGGGGCGTAGAGAGGCCTCCCGTCGGCGCCGTGGGCAATTAAAGGTTGGATGCCGAACTCGATCGCCGTCACAATCGCTGCGCCGGAAAGTCCGGCATACCCGGATAGAAAGGCGGCAGGGAATAACCGAGATGGATTCTTTGACTTCCCACTGACGGCCTTGAACACCCAGTAGGAGATAAACGGCATCACCACCGCCATGTTGAAGCAGTTTGCGCCGATCGTGGTGATTCCTCCATCACCGAAGACCACGGCCTGAATGATCAGGACAACGGACACGGCGATGACCGCCGTCCACGGTCCGAGGAGGATGGCGATCATGCCCGCCCCGACCGCATGGCCCGTGGTTCCTCCGGGGATGGGGACATTAAACATCATGATGAGGAAAGAAAAAGCAGCAGCCATCGCAAGGTACGGAATCTGCTTTGTGGAAAGGTCCTGCTTGATCTTCCTCAGGGCAACGGACCAGAACACAAACGACGCCCCGTAGAGTGGGACATAGGTCTGAGGGCTCAAGTAACCGTCGGGGATATGCATTAGAACCTCCAGGTTATGCCCGCGAGAACCGAATCGTCAGTTTCGGGTTTGTTGAGTCCGCGCTTAATCCCGAAATTGATCTCAAGATTCTCCGAAACAGAGTAAATCAATCCCCCGATGATAAATGCCGGATCCGTATGGGATGATGGATCAGGATTCCGATCAAGTGTTACCATTATATTATTCGTGTTACCTTGTCAAGAAAAAAATTTACTTGAGGTGTTTTCCGGTTGTGGTCACCGAGAGTTTCCCATGCTTCACCCCCTTGGTCCCGATCAATTTGTCGGCAATGGCTCTTATATCCTTTGCCTTGCCTTTGACCACGATGACTTCAAGGCAGTTGTGCTCGTCGAGGTGGATGTGCATGGAAGAAATGATCGAATAAAAATACCGGTGCTGAAGATCCGTAAGGGTGTCTGTAAGCTCATGGGTCTCATGCGAATAGACGATGGTGATCGTTCCGACGGTCTCGGCAGTGGCCGACTCCCATTCCTCCGTCACAAGGCTGTCCCTGATCAGGTCCCTGATGGCCTCGCTTCGGCTCGCATAGCCTTTTTTTCTGATCTGCCTGTCGAACCGTTCAAGCAGCGGTTTTTCAAGCGATATGCCGAATCGAATAACAGCCATATTCGTGTCACTCGTTTCAAGAAAGGGTTTCTCATCCTGCCTGCAGTTTCCCCCCTTCGCTGGATCGGAGGGGAGAACTTAAAGCCCATCTCTTTTTCTGGTTCATCTCCAAATTAGTGGGTAAAAAGGGTTCGAGGATTCCAGGGTTCAAGGGGTCAAGTGTTTGTTTTCCAGTGATTTGATCAGTGCCTTGAGCATCCGCTCAACCTCCTCGATATCACTCTTAAGTCTCTTTAACTTCTCATCCCTGATATAACCAAGATCTTCAGCGAGTAATACTTGTGTCTCCAATTCACAATTTGTAAATCTCCAAACATCATTGATAAGACT